>NZ_JAMYSE010000004.1:0-110000 GCF_040321795.1 Mesorhizobium sp. M0244
GGGGGGGGTGCGGGTGCTACATTGTGGTGCATCATACTAGTTGGGCAATCTCCTGCCGGTGGCGCCGCGGGCGGGCGCCCCCCGCGTCGGTGGAGCGGCCCTTCCCACCTTCCTTGGTGGATTCCTTCTGGCCGTCGCCAACCCGAAAGCCTATGTGGCGATTGCCGCCGTGTTCGCCGGCGCGTCTTCTGGCGCCGGCGATCTTGCTGTTTCAGCCAAGCTGGCGGTCCTCGCCTTGATGATCGTTGCCATTCATCTCTTGTGGCTTCTCGCCGGCGCGGCCTTTGCACGTATGTTGCGCAAACCCTTGGCTTCGCGGATCGTCAATCTGGTGTTTGCCGTGACGCTGGTTGCGACAGCCGCTCTGGCTGCCCTGCCGTGAGCCCTTGCGGCATCTGAGGCTGTTGTTTCAGCCTTTCATTTCAGGTTTCGCGTCCAGCTCACCAAGCCTTTTCACTGCCGTCGGCGGCATCGGCGGCGGGTTCGGCGTCTGCGCCGCCTCGACGAGGAGCTGGTCGCAGGCGGCTTCCGTCTCGCCGATCAGCCGTTGCATGAATTCATCCTTGCCGAGGCCGGGCGGGATCGGCGGCAGGAAGTGCGCCTTGATCGTGCCGGGATAGCGCAGGAATTTACGGCGCGGCCAATAGAGGCCGGCGACGTGAGCGACCGGCACCACCGGAATGCCAAGTTGCGCATAGAGTTCGACGATGCCGTATTTATAGACCGGTTCGTCGCCCGGCGCCCGGCGCGTGCCCTCGGGATAGATGATGAGTTGGCGGGGATTGCGCGCCAATTCCTGTTTGGTCGCGGCGATCACCATCTTCAAAGCCTTCGACCGGCTGCCGCGGTCGACCGGAATCATCCGCATTTTCAAGATGTACCAGCCGAAGAACGGGATCCAGGTCAGCTCCCGCTTCAATATGTAAACGGGATCGTCGAGGAACGGCAGGAAGGCGATCGCGTCCCAGAAGGATTGGTGCTTCGGCGCCAGGATGAAGGAGCCTTTGGGCAGGTTTTCCTGGCCTGTGATCTCGCTCCTGGTGCCGGCGATCTTGTCGTAGAGCCACATGCTGGTGCGCGACCAGAATTTCGGCACAAACCAGGCGCGATGGCGCGGCGACAGGAAATAATACGGGGTCCAGAGGATCATCTGGACGATCAAATTGAGGTAGAAGGCGAGATTGAACGCCAGCGAGCGGATATGGAGCATGCAGCAAGTGCCCGGTGAGGAGGTGTGCGTTGGTTACACCAAGCGCCGGCAAAAAGGAAACGGCGCGAGGCCGGAGATCGGTTCCGGTCTTGCGATAGGCCGTCTCCGTCACGCCTGCCACGCCGCCTGTACCAGGCGCTGCTTCAGGCGCGGGGCCGCGAAGTCGAGGAACGCGCGCAGCTTCACCGGCAGCAGCCCCTGGCCGGCATGGACGAGGCTTACCGGCCATGGCTCGGGCTCGAACTCCTGCAGCACAGGGCGTAGCGTACCCGATCGAATTGCGGTGGCGATCTGGTAGGAAAGCAGCCTGGTCACGCCGACGCCAGCAATCGCCGCATCGATTGCCGCCTCAGCGGTGTTGACCCGTAGCCGGGAGCGGATCGGCACGGCGAATTCGGCCTTGCCGGTGGCGAAGCTCCAGCTGGCGGCGGTGAGCCCTTCGAAGGTGATTGCACTGTGCGCCGCAAGCTCTTGCGGGGTTTTCGGCGTGCCGTGCTCGGCGAGATAGGCCGGGCTCGCGCAAACGACGCGGCGGATCGATCCCAGGCGGAGGGCGATCAGGCTCGAATCGGCAAGCTGGCCGATGCGGATGGCGAGATCGATGTGCTCCTCGACCAACTGGGTTATCCGATCGGCGAGCGTCAGCCGGACGCTCACGTCGGGGTAGGCGGCGAGGAAGCCGGTGACGACCGGCAGCACATGCAGGCGGCCAAAGACGATCGGTGCGGTAACGATCAGTTCGCCGGTCGGGGCGCTGTATTCCCCCGCGGCTGTCCGCTCGGCCTCGCCGACCTCGTCGAGAATGCGACGACAGGCGGCGAGATAGGCGTGGCCCGCGTCGGTCAGTGACAGCTGCCGCGCCGAGCGATTCAACAGCCGTGTCTTCAGGTGTTTTTCCAGGTCCGAAATCTTGCGACTGACAGTTGTCAGCGGAATGCCGAAGCGGCGCCCAGCGGCCGAAAGACTGCCTGTCTCCGCCGCGGCAACGAAAAGCGACATGGACTGGAGGCGATCCATAGCTCTCCCGAAAAATTGCTCCTTCCGAAAAGTGGAAGGATAGATTGCAGATATGGCATCTGCATCTCGAAGATGGAAGGCTCTATTTCCGGAGTGAGTAATGCAGCGCAGTTCGGCGCTTCAGGAGGGTTTTGATGAACGCTCACACCAGCGATGTCGCCTTCACACCGACGGTCAAGGCGATCCAGGCCCGCAAGGGCACGCGCCAGACCTATGCCCGTGTCGAGGAGCGTGGCGGCTGGCAGGCAGCAATCACGCCCGATCTCGCCGCTTTCGTCGAGGCCCAGACCAGTGTCTTCCTGTCGACCGCCAATGCGGATGGCCAGCCTTACATCCAGCATCGCGGCGGGCCTGCCGGGTTCCTCACGGTACTTGATGAGCGGACGATCGGCTTTGCCGATTTTTCCGGCAACAGGCAGTTCATCACTCAGGGCAACCTCAGCGACAACCCGCAGGCTTTCCTGTTCCTGATCGACTATGCGCAGCGGCAGCGCATCAAGATCTGGGGCAAAGCGCGCGTCGTCGAGGGCGATGCCGAGCTGACGGCAAGACTGATGCCGCACGACTATAAAGCGCGACCCGAGCAGGTCATCCTGTTTGCGGTTTCGGCCTGGGATTCCAATTGCTCGCAGCATATCCCGCAGCGTTTCGAAGCGGCCGACGTGGCGGCGGCTCTGGCCGAACGCGACAGGCGCATAGAACGGCTCGAGCAGGAGATCGCGCGCTTGCGCTCGGATCCAACAGCCAGGGAATGAAAAGTGCCAGTGCCGTTCAGTTTCCGCCCGCGGCGTCGGCCAGCGTGACGCCGTTGGGCGTTTGCTTCGCCGGCATGATGCCGCGCGCCAGCGCCAGCAGGTATTTGCTGTATTCGGTGAACAGCACGCGCAACGCTTCCGGCTTGGTCAGCCAGCCGCCATTCTCGAGGTTGGTGTTGACCACCGGATAGGGCTCGAGCCTTGCGCCGTGCAGCAGCCGGCCCATTTCCAGCAGGCTGCGCGGCATGTGATAATTGTTGGTGACGAGGATGACGGTGCCGTAGGCGTGGTCCTCGACCCATTTGGCGCTTTCCTCGGCGTTGCCGATCGTGTCGAGCGCAGCGCGGTCGATGTCGACGCAGCAAGAAAACAGCCTCTTGTCGCCGCCGGTCGCGGCTTGAAGCTGGCGGCGGCTGGCGGAAGGATGGACGCCGCTGATCAGCAGCCGCTCGCCCTTGCCTGACGCAAGCAGGCCCATCGCGGCGTCGAGGCGCGACTGGCCGCCGGTCAGCACGATGATAGCGTCGGCCCTTGCCGGATTGGCGGGCGTCGTCAGATGGCTGACGGTATTGGCGAACCAGCCGAAGCCGGCGACAAACAGCGCCACGAGAGCGAGCAGAAGGAGAGCCGAGATGCGCAAGGAGCGGGCTGCCAGCAGCCGCCCGTGTTTGGCGAACCCATCTGGCTTGACGAACTCGTCTGGCTTGGTGAATTCATGCGGACGCGCAACCAGCACCGGCATGCACCCAGCGGTATCGGTCGAGTCCCGGTCCATCATCGCATGGTTAATCCCGAAATACGGCCTTTGGTAGGAAAAAAATGCAATTTTCGTGACGATGCGTTTTCATCCGTGATCGATCTTTCCTTTAGCCGGCGTCCGGCTGGCGAATGTCGATGTCGCTGAGATAGGTAACCACGGTGAAATGTGACGTTGCCGCCGTCAGCGCGCCGATCACCAGCACCATGACAGCGACCCCGAGATAGCCTGCGGAGCCGATGGCGAAATTGCCGAACAGGGCGGTAGCCTGGTCGGCCTGCGGCGTTGCCATGTTGCGTGACGACCACCAGGAGAAGATGATGAAGACGAGGATCGCCGCGGCGCCGCCTGCCGCGGCGCCCTTCATGCCGGTAACCAGAAAATGCCGGCGGAATTCGCGTGCGATGAAGCGCGCCTCGGCGCCGACGAAATGCAGCACCTCGATGATGTGGCCGTTTCCGGCCATGGCGCCGCGCGTCGCGAACACCACTGTCAGCACCGTCGCCGACAGCATCAGCGCCAGCACAGCGATGCCGATCGTTACCGTGGTCCGGGCCATGGCAACCAGCCGGTCAACCCAGGTGCGATGATCGTCGAGCGAGGCACTCGGCAGCTTCGGCGTGATCGCCGCGCGCAGTGCGACAAAATCGGGCGGGTTGTTCTCGTCGATGGTGACGATGATCAAGCGCGGCACCGGCAGCTCATCGATGTTCAAGCCCGAGCCCAACCAGGGCTCGAGCAGCCGGGCCGTTGCCTCGCGGTCGACGATCTCGGCGCTTTTCACGCCGGGGAATTCGCCGGCGATCTGCGAGGCCTGGGCAAGCGCGGCCTCCATGTCGAGGCCGTCGACCGGCTTGATCTGGATCGTCGCCTCGCGCGAGATCTGATTCTGCCAGACCGAGGCGGTGTCGCGCACCAGCGTTACCGCGCCGAAGGTCAGGCAAGACAGAAACGTCATGATGGCGATGACCAGCACCAGCGCCCGGCCGGCGACGTTCTGCGCCGGCACGATCGGCGCCATCTTGCGCTGAACGCGGGGCTTTGCCGCCGCGGCGTCCTGATCCTCGAACTGTTGGACGGAAAGCTCAGTCATAGATGTCCAGCCTTCCGCCGGCCAGGATCATGCGCCGTGCGTCGACCTGTTCCATCAGGCCGAGGTCGTGCGTGGCGATCACCACGGCAGTGCCCAGTCGGTTGAGCTCGATGAACAGCCGCAGCAGGCGTCGCGCCAGCGGCGGGTCGACATTGCCGGTAGGCTCGTCAGCGAGCAGGATCTCGGGCTGCTCGATCAAGGCCCGGGCGATCGCGGCGCGCTGCTTCTCGCCGCCGGACAGCACTGGCGGCAGCACATGCATGCGCTCACCGAGGCCGACCCATTTCAGCAGCTCGGTGACGTCGGTGCGGTAGGTCGCCTCCTCGCGGCCGCGCACGCGCAGCGGCAAGGCCACGTTCTCGTAGGTGGTCATATGGTCGAGCAGGCGAAAATCCTGGAACACCACGCCGATGCGGCGTCTCAGATGCGGCAATTCGGTGCGCGAGATGCGCGAGCGGTCCTTGCCGAAAATGGTGATCAGGCCGCGCGTCGGCTTCAGCGACATGAACAGGAGCCGCAGCAACGTCGTCTTGCCGGCGCCCGAAGGTCCGCTCAGGAACTGAAAGGAGCGCTCCGGAATGTGCAAGGAGATGTCGCGGAGGATCTCCGGACCCATGCCATAGCGGAGGCCGACATTTTCGAAGCGGATCACTTTCGACGACCTGGAATTCTCGGCGGCAAGATGCCAGCCCTTTCTGTGGAAAGACCATCGGCCGGCATGGTTAACCGGCGGTTAATTAGGGGGCTTTTCGAGCGAGTCACAGGGGTTCCGGTGGGGAAGCGTTAACCATTTCCGTTTACCCAAAAGAAACGAACAGCGAACAGGTGCTGTAGTGTTGGGCCATGATGGCTGAGGATCGAACCGCGCGCCCGGTTTCCGGCGAAATCATGACCGACCCGGCCGCCGAGCCGGAACGCATCATGCGCGACGTGACCGCCGACGTCATCGATGCCGATTATGAGGTGCTGCCCCGCCATTTTACGCGTCCAGACTTTGCGCCGCCGGCTACGCGCATGATTTCTACGCCTTCGATCGAAGGCATGGACATGTTGCGCAAGCCCGAAACCGCCGTCGAACGGCCGTTGTGGTTGCACGGTGGGCCGATCTTCTGGATTGCCGGCGTCGGCGCCGCCTTTGCCGCCTTCTGGATTTCGGGCGGCCACGCGCTGGTTCGTTAGAACGGCGCCAGAAAATCAACAGGTTACCAGATAAACGGTTCGCGATGCGCTGCGGACATCCGACCGTTCGCGGGCGCCCTGCGAAAGATTTGGCTTTGCCAGCCGGCTCGACATGCCTAGAAACGGGGTTGAAGACCGTTTCGGTCAGCTTCGCCTGCGAGGCGATCACTTTTGGAAAGGCGGCCAATGCCAGTTGTGCGCGGCAAGGACATCGAAGTCCTGTTTTCGGCGTCCGCCATCGCGCGGCGGAACCTGGAACTTGCCAAGGAGATCGCCGGGCACCATTACCACGACCTTCTGGTAATCTCGGTGCTGAAGGGATCGTTCATTTTCGCCGCCGATCTTATCCGTGCCATGCACGATGTCGGCCTGTCGCCGGAGGTCGAGTTCATCTTCATCTCCAGCTACGGTGCCGGGACGACCAGCGGTGAGGTGAGGGTGCTGCGCGACATCGACAACGAGGTCGCCGGCCGCGACGTGCTTTTGATCGACGACATCCTCGAATCCGGCAAGACGCTGAGCTTCACCCGCGACCTCATGCTGTCGCGCGGAGCCAGGAGCTGTGCCATCGCCGTGCTGCTCGACAAGCGGATGCGCCGCCAGACCACGCTCAACGCCGATTATGTCGGCTTCGACTGCCCCGATTATTTCGTCGTCGGTTATGGCATGGACGTCGCCCACGCGTTTCGCGAATTGCCGTTTGTCGGCGTCGTCAAGGGCGACGCCTGAGGCCTTTTGAAAATTCTACTCCGGCGGTCATCTGACGCGGTTTTCTGCGCTTCCGGTGCTCACGGACTTGAATGTCCGCTCCGCTCCGGTTCTCGAAAACCACGCCATATGCCTCGCCGGAGCGAATTTTGAAAAGGCCTCATGGCCTTTCCTGGCTTTCAGGAAACATCAACTTTTCCCCGTCAAATATCCTGCCCATGGCAAAGCTCCTGATCGTCGAGGACGATGAATCCGTCCGCACCCTCGCCGCCCGTGCGCTCGAACGCGCCGGGCATAATGTCACCATTGCCGCCGACGGCGCGCACGGTCTTTCTCTGATCCGGGCGGCGCAAGGTGGCTACGACCTTGTGCTGTCCGACATCCGCATGCCCGAGATGGACGGCATCGAGATGGCCAAGGCGGCAGTGGTCCTTTTCCCGGCGATGAAGATCATGCTGATGACCGGCTATGCCGACCAGCGCGAGCGCGCCGAGGAATTGGACGGCATTATTCTCGACGTCGTGCAAAAACCGTTCACGCTGGCTGAAATCCGCGCCCGCGTCGAACAGGTGCTCGCCTGCTTCGCCTGACCGCCTTCAGGCAGGGTCGCAGGTCGCCGCAATGGCTGGCGCGCCGCTCCGGCGCCGGCTGGCATTGAGCGCAAACAGGCCGGCGCCGATGATGAGGGCTGCGCCGGCCGCCGTCGCCGGTCGCGGCACTTCGGCAAAGAACAGAAAACCCCATAGCGGCGACCAGATGATGCCGGTGTATTCGAAGGTGGCGACGCTGTTGGCGGGCGCCAGCCGGTAGGCCTGCGACAACAGGATCATTCCGGCCGAGGCAACGAAGCCGCATGCCCCCATCTTCAAGAGATCCAGCGTTGTCGGCCAAACCCATGGCCGGACGAGGAATTCGAGGCTCGGATGCACGGCATGGTCAATACCTGCCAGCCAAAACAAGCCCGCCACCAAGCCAGCGCCGACCAGATAGGCGCCGTTCTGGTAAAACGCCATGACGGTCGACGATTCGGTGTCGCCGATCTTGCGTGCCATCAATTGCGAGAAACCGTAGAGCAGAGCCGAGCCTAGCGACAGCAGCGCCGCCCAGTCGAACAAGCCGGCACCCGGGCGCACCATCACCAGCACGCCGAGCATGCCGACCAGGACGGTGGCAAGCGCCTGCCAGGACACGCGTTCGCCGAGATAAGGGCCGGCCAGCGCCATGATGAACAGCGGCGCCATGAAATAGAGCGCCACCGCGTCAGCCAGCGGCAGGGCGGCGATTGCCAGATAGTAGGCCGTGTAGGAGGTGAACTGGATGAAGGCGCGCATCGTCAGCATGCCGAATCGCTTCGACAGGATCGCCTGCAATCCGACATCGGCGTGCACGAGGAAAACCAGGATCGGCAGTGCGACGATCGAGCGGATCGCCATCACCTCCGTGACCGGATAGTGGCTCGACACCGCCTTGACCAGCGGGTCCTGCAGCGAAAAGACCAGCACGCCGAGACAGAGGCTGAGGATGCCGAGCACAAGCCGATTCTGCATAGGCGCTCCGGTCTCCTGCATGCGCGGTCGGAAGCAGGCCTGCATCCGGGTAAAAAGAACCCGCCACCGTTTCGGGCAGCGGGTACGAGTGAGGACTTTTGATTGGTCCGCGGCCGATTTCGCGGCCGCATATCCAATGGGTGAGATGACTATCGTCCGCCGTTTGACATGTTGCAAACGAATTGGAATGATGCCAGCTATCAGATATTCTTATGGCGGACGGCATGCGACCCAATCTCGACAGCGACCTGTTGCGCACCTTCGTGGCGGTCGCCGACACCGGCAATTTCACCAAGGCGGCGGAGCGGGCCGGCCGCACCCAGTCGGCGGTCTCGATGCAGATGAAGAAGCTCGAAGGCATGGTCGGCGACAGCCTGTTCGAGCGCGGCTCGCGCGGTGTGGCGCTGACGCGGCGCGGCGGCGAGCTCATCGCCAACGCCCGCCGGATTGTGTCGCTGCTCGACGAGACGGCGGCATCGATGGTCGCGGCGCCGCTCGGCGGCCCGGTGCGCATCGGCATCCCGGAGGAATATGGCCACGCGATCCTGTCGCGCGCGCTCGGCGCCTTTGCCAAGCGCCATCCTCAGGTCGACATCACCGTCCGTTACGCGCATTCTGGTGCGCAGATCGCGGCGCTCGCCGCCGGCGAACTCGATCTGGCGGTGGTGTTCGAATGGCAGGATCTCACAGGCGGTGAGGTGCTGATGCATGACCCGACCGTATGGGTGACGTCGGAGCTGCACCAGATGCAGGAGGAGCGGCCGGTACCGATCGCGCTCTACAACCGTGCCGGCTGGTGCAAGGATTTCGCGATAAAGTCGCTGGAACAGCGCGGTCTCGCCTACCGTGTCGCCTACACCAGCGATACCAATGGCGGCCTGCGGCTCGCCGTCACCTCCGGGTTGGCGATTGCGCCGATCTCGCGCAGCAACATCCCGGCCGGCTGCCGCGAACTTACGGCCGCCGACGGGTTCGGCGACATCGATTCCTCGAACGTAGTGCTGCGGCGCAATCCGAACGCTTCCGGCGAGGCTATCGACGGGATGGAAGAGGCGATTCGCGAGGCGTTCACCAACCGTTAAACATGTCGCTCAGTCCGGCGATGGCGGTCACCACGGACCGCGCACGGCGATCTTCCGAATATAGAGGGCAGCCTTACTTCAGCTCCAGCAACCGCTCCAGATAGCTGCGCTCGATATCGGGGCTGAGCGCGTTACCGAGCCGCTTGCGGATCGCTTCGAGGATCTGGCGGGCGCGCTGCACGTCAATCTCGTCAGGCACTCTCACCGAACTTCCGTCATCGGGACCCTCGCTGGTGCGGGGCCGCCCGAGCGGGTCACGATCGGCATTCTGCTGGCGTCCGCCCTGCCCGTTGCCGCCTTGGTCGCCTTGCATCGCCTGCAATTGCTTCATCATGTCCTTGGCGCCCTTGCGCAAGGCTTCCAATGCGCGGCCCTGGTGACCGACGGCTTGGTCGCCCTCGCCCTCGCCGAGCGCCTGTTCGGCATTGCCCATGGATTTGCCGGCCTCGCCAAATCCCTCATTGGGGTCGAGGCCCATGCCTTCGAGGCCCTTCCTCAATTGTTCGAGCTCGCTCTGCAGCTTGCCCTGGCCTTCCTGCAATTGCTTCAGCGCATCGGCAAATTCCTGCGGCGTCATCGGCTTCGGCCGGCCGAGCGGATCGCGGTCGTCGCCCGGGCCGGGCTTGCCCTCTTCGCCCATCGGGCCTTGCTCACCGTTCTCGCCGAGCTGCTCGTCGCGATTCTGCCCGCGCTGTTGCTGGCCGCGCTGCATCTGATCCATACGGAAAGTGTCGTTCATCATCTCCTGCTGGCGCCGCATGATCTCGCCCAGCTTGTCCATCTGCTGGCGCATCTCGCTATCCTGCTGGCCGCCTTGCTGCTGGCGGCCTGCCTGCAGATTGTTCATCATGTCCTGCAGCTCCGACAGCAATTGCTGCGCTTGGTCGCGATCGCCGGATTTCGCCAGGTTCTCGATCTGGTCCATCATGCGGTCGATGTCGCTCTGGCGCAGTTCCTGGCCGTTCTGCTGCATCTGTGGCGCATTTGGATTCTGCTGCGCCCGCGCTGCGAATTCCTGCAGGAACTGGTTCATCGCCTCGCGCAGTTCCTTCATCGCCTTCTCGATCTCTTGGTCGCTGGCGCCGTTCTTGATCGCCTCCTGCAGCGCCTGCTGCGCCTGGCGCAGCCGCTTCTCGGCCGCCGAAAGATTGCCTTCCTCAATGCCGAGCGCGATCTCCCAGAGGTAAGCGACCTCGTCGCGCAACTGGTCGTCGCTGTCGGCCATCTTCAGCCGGGTGCGGGCGCTCATGATGGCGAGGTAGTGCGTCATGTTGTCGAACGTGTCTTCGGGCCTGAGCGTGATCGCATCCATCAGATCGAGCACGCGATCCTTGCTATTGGCGTCGAGTGCCAGCATGCGGCGCTGCTCGATCAGCGCCCGCGCCAGCGGGTTGGAGAATGGCCGCTCCGGCATCACCAGCGTCTTGGTTTCGCTGGTTGCCGTGTGTCCGGCGCCGTCGGTGGCGACGAGCGACAGCTTGACGTTGCCACCGGCCCAGACGTGGTCGGTCAGATCCTTCGTCGTCCTGGCGGCATTGGCCTTGCCGCCGCGGCGCGGCAACGACAGCGGCATTTCCGGCGGGCCATAGAGCGGGTGCGCCTCGGGCGCCTGCGGATCGGCCAATGCGAAAACCGCCTTGGCGGAGGCCGCACCATAGTCGTCGTCGATCTGCTAGTTGAGTTCGAAGGCGCCGTTAACGGCGCGTTTCGGCTCGCCGACAAAGCGGATCTGCGGCGGCTTGTCCGGGATTATCGCGAAGGCCCAGCGGCCGAGGTCACCATCGCCGGATTGCAGCGTCAGCGTGCCGTCGGCCGTCAGCTTGCCGGCGAACTGGCGCACGTTGGAAGCCGTTGCCGTATTTGCCTCCGGCTTGGTGAGTTGCGGCCCGGTCGGATCGATGGCGCGGGTGTTGCCGCCGGCGTCGGCGTAGCTCAGCGTTTCCTCGCCCGAACCGCCGGTGACGCGCAGCGATATATCGCTGCCCTCCGGAACGGTGAAGGTTGGGGCCGCTTGATCGACGTTGTTGGCAAGGACTGGGTTGGCAAGAACCGGAGCTGTGAGGAATACCGGCGGCCGGCCGGTATAGGCCGGCGGCGTCACCCAGGCGTCGATGCGCGGCGGCACGGCGTCGCGCGCGGCACGGGCAACGAAGCCGTCACTCAGCCTGCCGCCCGACGGCCCGAAGGAGAAGGCAAAGGCGGTGACCAACAAAAGCGCTGCAACGGCGCGCAACGCCCACGGGTCATGCTCGGGGACGCGCGTGCGCGGCACGTCGCCGCCAAGGTCGCCCAGCCGGTCCGCCATGCGCCTCTGATGCTCGCGCCACAGGGCTTGCGAAAAAATGCTTTCCTTGCCGCTCGGGCGATCGGTCTGGACCTGCACCGGGCTGTGCAGCAATCGATTGGCCGCCTCGATGCGGCGGTCGACCTCGGCCCTGGATGGCGTGCGGAAGAAACGCAATGGATAGAGTGCGGCAAGCGCTGCGACGCCGAATGCCGTGATGAGACCGATCCGCGCCAAATCGGGCAAAAGCGGGAACAGGCCGAGCCACGAGATGCTGAGGAACAGGCTGGCGACGATGATCAGCGGCAGCAGCAACGGCCAGCCGCGCTCGACAATTATTGAGACCTGCGTCGCCAGCCGGCTCAAGGCAAGGCGCCCGGCCAGGCTGCGATGGCTGGTGAAGATGGGTCGTTGCGTCATCGGCCCTTCCTGGCCGGGCGGGACAGCCCGGACCTCACGAGTCTATCGCATGGACCCGAAAAGTCGATTTTCGGGAAGCACGATGCGAAGACCTAAAATCTTAGCGCGTACTTCGTGCATCCAGGCGGTTGCACGTCACCTAAGGATACCAACAAACACGGCGAAGGCGAGGCGGTTCCCCAAAACGTGAACAATAATGCCCCGGATATTGTCAGAATTTCGCCGGATTGGCGTTTGCGCCGCAGACCAGAACGGCAACGCGCTCGCCCGCAGCCGGCCTGTAGCGGCCGGACAGGAGCGCCGCGAAGGCGGCCGCACCGCCCGGCTCGGAGATGATTCGCACCCGGTCCCACAGCGCCGCCTGGGCGGCGATGATGTCGTCGTCGCTGATCAATATCGAGCGCTCGACGAAAGCCTCGGCGATAGGAAACATCATTTCGCCGACACGCTTTGGCGCGAGTGAGTCGGCGGCGATGCCCTCGGTCGGCGCATCGACGGGCCGGCCGGCCTCGAAGGCGCGATGAAGCGTCGGCGCGCCCTCCGGCTCGACGGCGATGATCCTGATGCGGCCGGAAAACCAGGCGGCGATGCCGCCGATCAGGCCGCCGCCGCCGACGGCGACCAGCAGCGTGTCGAGCTCCGGAAGGTCGGCCTCGATCTCAAGCCCGAGCGTGCCTTGCCCGACCAGCGTCTCCTCCTGGTTGAAGGCGTGGATCTGCAGCGCGCCGGATTTTTCGGCGAAGCTCTCGCTGGCGGCCAGCGCCTCGGCATAACGGGCGCCGCCGACGATCAGCTCGGCGCCGTAACCGCGGATGCGGTCCAGCTTGGCCGACGGGCTCACTTCGGGAACAAAGATGGTCGCCTTGTGGCCGAGTCGCATGGCGGCATAGGCGACGGCGGCGCCGTGATTGCCGCCGGATGCGGCGACGACGCCAGCTGCGGGAACCGGCCGTTCGAGGAGATTGGTGAACGCACCACGCGCCTTGAACGAGCCGGAATGCTGCAGGCACTCGAGCTTCAGGTCGATGCTGAGAGGCGGACGGCCGAAATCGGCCATGTCGACACGCAGCACCGGCGTGTGGCGCACGAAGGGCCGGATGCGGGGTTCTATCGCCGCAATGCGCTCGCGGGTGATCGTGTGGCCGTGCAGCATGCTTCGCCCCCAGAGTTGACATTCAGAGTTGACATTAATTAGTAACTTGGCAAAGTGCCTAAATGCAAGAGGTCGACGTCTTCAAAGCGATCGCCAACGAGCGCAGGCTGCAGATCCTCGATTGGCTGAAGGACCCGCGCGCGCATTTTCCGCCGCAGACGGACGGCGATCTGGTCGAGGACGGCGTCTGCGCGCTGCTGATCGCGGAAAAGCTGGGGATCACCCAGGCAACGCTCAGCGAGCATATGCGCGTGCTGACCCAAGCAGGGCTTTTGCGCAGCAAGCGCATCAAGCAGTGGATATTCTATCGCCGGAACGAGGACAGGATCGCCGAGACCAGGGCACTTATTCAGCACCGGCTGTAGCGTTCAGCACCGGCTGTAGCGTTGCAGGCGATCCATTTTTGTTTGACCACGATCGTTTCCGAAAACCGGTTCCCAGTTTTCGGGGTCATGATCTATTTCAACCAGTCAGGCACCGAATCCAGCCCGATCAGCTCGTCGTAGGTCTGGCGCGGGCGCACGACGTGGAAGCGGTCGCCGTCGACCAGCACTTCCGGCACCAGTAGGCGGGTGTTGTAGGTGCCGGCCTGGACGGCGCCATAAGCGCCGGCGGTGGCGACAGCGATCAGGTCGCCGGCCTTCAGCCGGGGCAAGTCGCGGTCGAGGCCGAGATAGTCGCCGGTTTCGCAGACCGGGCCGACCACGTCGACCTTCATGCGCGGTGCTGCGGCCGGCTGCTGCAGCACCGGCTTGATGTCGTGGAAAGCATCGTAAAGCGTTGGCCGGATCAGGTCGTTCATCGCGGCATCGACGACGAGGAAGTTCTTGGCGTCGCCCTCCTTCACGAAGATCACCTCCGAGACCAGGATGCCGGCATTGCCGACGATCATCCGGCCCGGCTCGAACATTACCTTCAGCCCGAGCTTGGCGACATGCTTCCTGACGATCTGGGCATAGGCATCGGGCAAAGGCGGCGGGTTGTTGTCGACCCGGTAGGGAATGCCGAGGCCACCACCGACATCGATATGCTCGATGGCATGACCGTCGGCGCGCAAGGCGCCGACCAGCTCCACCAGCAGGGCGAAGGCGTCGTCGAAGGGCTGCAATTCGGTGATCTGGCTGCCGATATGGGTATCGATGCCGGTGATCTTGATGCCGGGCAACTCAGCCGCGCTGGCATAGACCTTTCGCGCCTGCTGCCAGGGAATGCCGAACTTGTTCTCGGCCTTCCCAGTCGAAATCTTCTTGTGCGTCCTGGCGTCGACATCTGGGTTGATGCGCAGGGAGATCGGCGCGATCTTGCCCAGTGCGGTGGCGCGGGCCGACAGCAGCTCCAGCTCCGGTTCGGATTCGACGTTGAAACAGAGAATGCCGGCCGAGAGCGCAAAATCCATTTCGCGCGCAGTCTTGCCGACGCCCGAAAACAGGATCTTGCTTGCCGGAATGCCGGCGGCCAAAGCGCGGCGCAGTTCGCCTTCCGAGACCACGTCGGCGCCGGCGCCGAGCCTGGCCAGCACCTTTAGCACGGCCTGATTGGAATTCGCCTTCATGGCATAGCAGACGAGGGCGTCGAGCCCGGCAAAAGCTTCGGCGAAGACGCGAAAATGCCTGGTCAGCGTCGCCGTCGAATAACAATAGAACGGCGTGCCGACGCTGGCGGCGATATCTGATATCGCCACGTCCTCAGCATGCAGTGCGCCGTCGCGGTAGTCGAAATGGTTCACGAGATTGGTCCGAAAAATCAGAGCAGCGGGTCGAGGATGAATTTCTTGTCCTCGACAGGTTTTTCCGGCTCCGGCGGCAGAGGTTGCTTGGCCTTCTCGGCGTCCTTGCGCGCCTGCACGGCTGCTGCGTAGGGCGTATCGAGCGCAGCCTTCCTGCCGCAGGCCGCAACGGTGGCGATTACTGCCAGCAGCGTCAGCGTCACCAAAATCCTGCTTCCGGTCATCGTGCCATCCGTCCGAAACTGTTGCCCGCAGCCGCTTCTAGCCGAGTTTTGCGGCCATTGCACCCCGCGTCTTACGCCTTGGCGAGCCGCTTTTTCCAGTAGCGGATCTGTTTGCGCACCTCGGACGGCGCGGTGCCGCCGAAGCTGGTGCGGCTCTTTACCGAGTTCTGCACGGCCAGAACTGAAAACACGTCCGCCGTGACGCCTGGGTGAATGGACTGCAGATCCTCCAGCGAAAGCCTATCGAGCCCGATCTTCTTGTCCTCGGCCAGCGCCACCGCCCGGCCAGTGATATGGTGCGCCTCGCGGAACGGCAGGCCGAGCGTGCGCACCAGCCAGTCGGCGAGGTCGGTCGCGGTCGAATAGCCGGCGCCGGCGGCCTTTTTCATCGCGACAGTGTTCACCGTCATGTCGCGCACCATGCCGGTCATCGCCGCCAGCATCAGGTCGAGCGTCTCGGCCGCGTCGAATACGGATTCCTTGTCTTCCTGCATGTCCTTGCCGTAGGTCAGCGGCATGCCCTTCATCACCGTGAGCAATCCGACCAGATGGCCGGTGACGCGGCCGGTCTTGCCGCGCACCAGTTCGGCAGCGTCGGGGTTCTTCTTCTGCGGCATGATCGAAGAGCCTGTGGAGAAGCTGTCCGACAGCCTGACGAAGCCAAATTGCGGCGTCGACCAGATGATGATCTCTTCGGCCAGCCGCGACAGATGCGTCGCGCAGATCGCCGCCATCGCCAAGAACTCGAGCGCGAAATCGCGGTCCGAAACGCTGTCGAGCGAATTGCGCATCGGCTCGCGGAAGCCAAGCGACTTCGCCGTCTGGTGCCGGTCGATGGGAAAGCTGGTGCCGGCAAGCGCGGCCGCACCGAGCGGGCTTTCGTCCATCCGCTCGATCGCGTTGCGGACGCGAGACAGGTCGCGCGCAAACATCTCGACATAGGCCATGCAGTGGTGGCCGAAGGTCACCGGCTGCGCCGCCTGCATGTGGGTGAAGCCCGGCATCACCGTTGCGGCATGCTCCTCGGCCCGCTCCAGGAATGACGTGATCAGGCCCTTCAGCGCCTCGGCGACACGAAAGCATTCGTCCTTGACCCACAGCCTGAGGTCGACCGCCACCTGGTCGTTGCGCGAACGGGCGGTGTGCAGGCGGCCGGCGGCGGGGCCGATCAGCTCGGCCAGACGGGCCTCGACATTCATGTGGATGTCTTCCAGCCTGGTCGAGAACTCGAATGTGCCGGCCTCGATCTCTGCCAGAATCGTGTTCAGCCCGTGAGCGATTTTTTCTTGATCGGCCGCCGAAATAATGCCGGTTTGCGCCAGCATCTCGCTATGGGCGATCGAGCCGCGAATATCCTGCGCGTAGAGTTTGCGGTCGAACGAGATCGACGCGTTGATCGCTTCCATGATTGCGGCCGGACCCGAGGCAAAACGTCCGCCCCACATCTGATTGCTGGCCTTCTTGTCGCTCATCGCTATAACCCGTGCTCCGGAGCAGTTTTTGAAAAATGGCAGACGGCAATAGATTTTTCCCGGCTTTGCGTCTCATCCTCGCCGCTTTGGTTGCGGGCGTGCTGGCCGGCGCGGTCGCGGTATATGTCAGGGAAAGCGGTTCTGGCAACAACGCGCCCGCGCAAGTGGCTGTCGGCGGCGGCAAGGACGACCTTGCCTGCGCTGCCAAGACCGACCGTGCCAAGAAAATTGCCGCCGCTGCTACCGGCCAGGTTGCCGCGCTTTTGCCGGCGGATCCGCCGCTATCGCTGAAAAGCCTGGCCTTCAACGGCCCCGACGGCAAGCCGACGACGATCGCCGACCATGCCGGCAAAACGGTGCTGCTCAATCTGTGGGCGACATGGTGCGCACCTTGCCGCGCCGAAATGCCGGCGCTCGATGCGCTGCAGAAGGAGATGGGCAGCGATGCGTTTCAGGTTGTTGCTGTCAACGTCGATGCCGGCGACGATACCAAGCCGAAGAAGTTCCTCGAGGACACCGGCGTCAAGGCGCTCGGCTATTATCGCGATGCGACGATGGCGCTGTTCAACGACGTCAAGACGCGCGGCCTGGCGCTGGGCCTGCCGGTCACCATGCTGATCGACGCGGAAGGCTGCCTGATCGCGCACATGAACGGTCCGGCCGAATGGTCCGGGCCGGACGCCCGGCGGCTCGTCGAGACGGCGCTTCAGCCGGGATAGGCTCAGACCGTGCGCAGGCGCGGCTTCAGCACGGCAATGCTTGCATCGCGTCGGCTGGCGGTGCGGATTGCCGGAGCTGTCACGCCGGTCAGGTCGCCGAATGTCTCGATCGGAGCCGGCTTGCCGAGATGATAGCCTTGCCCGATCTCGCAACCCTCGGCGTCCAGGAACTGCAATTCGCCCGGCGTCTCGATGCCCTCCGCCAGGACCGGCAGGCCGAGACCGCGTCCAAGCCCCAGCACGGCGCGGACGATCGCCGCGAACTGGCCGTTCTTGTCGACCGATTTGATGAACGACCCGTCGATCTTGATCTTGTCGAAGGGAAACGCGCTAAGGTTGGATAGCGAAGAGTAGCCGGTGCCAAAATCGTCCATCGCCACATGCACGCCAAGCGCCTTGACCTGCCTCAAGGTTGCCAGCGCGCGCGGCATGTCCTTCACCAGGGCCGTTTCGGTGATCTCCAGTTCGAGCCTGATGGGTGCCAGGCCGGATCTCGCCAGGGCGTCGTGCACCTTGCGGCTGAAGTTCGGATTGTGAAGCTGCACGGCGGAGACGTTGACGGCGACCATCAGCGGGTTTGTCCAGCGAACAGCATCGTTACAAGCCGTCGTCAGCACCCAGTCGCCGATCTGGGCGATGGCGCCGCTGTCCTCGGCCATGGGGATGAAAACGGCCGGGGAAATATCACCCCGCTCCGGATGCTGCCAACGGACCAGGGCTTCGAAGCCGATCATCTTGCCGCTGCGAATCTCCTTCTGCGGCTGGTAGACGAGGTGGAACTCCTTGCGGGCGATCGCCTGGCGCAATTCATGCTCCATCACGCGCTTGTCGCGGGCCGCGGTGCCCATGGCTACCTCGAAAAACCGGTAAGTGTCCCTGCCCTCGGTCTTGGCGCGATGGAGTGCCGTATCGGCATGGCTGATCAGGCCGGCCTGGTCTTCGGCATCCAGCGGAAAGAAGGCGATGCCGATGCTGGCCGAGACAAGACCGTAGCCGACTGAAACTCTGTTTTCCTCCCGGATCGCAGCCAGCACATCCTCGGCTATGCGACCCGCGGCCAGTGGGTCGGGGAGGTTCGGAGCTATGATGGCAAATTCGTCGCCGCCGAGGCGCGCGAGCATCTGTCCGTGGCGCGGGATGCCGGAAATGCAGTGCGCCAGCTTCTGCAGCATGGCGTCGCCGGCGCTGTGGCCATAGAGGTCGTTGACTTGCTTGAACCGGTCGAGGTCAAGCAGCAGGAGCGCCAGATATCCATCCTTGCCGCTACGATCCATCGATGCGATTTCCGCTTCGAGCCGGGAAGAAAAGCTTCGGCGATTGGCAAGCCCGGTAAGTGGGTCGAAATGTGCGAGGCGGAGGATCTCTTCTTCCGCCTTTTTGCGCTCGCGGACGTCGCGAACGGCAAGCACTGTATGAGGCCTGCCGCAGTACGTGATCTTCCTGGCGATCAGCTCGACAGGAATTCTCGTGCCGTCGCTGCCCCTCAATTTCGCTTCCTGCGCCTGCTCGCCGAAGCCGGATATATCGGCTGTGCTCCGTTCGTCGAAAAGGTCGCCGAGCTGCATCGTGTTCAGGGTGGCTGTCGCCGTGCCCGTCAGTTTCGCCATGCTGTCATTGGCGCTGACGATGCGGGTGCCATCGCAAACGATCAGACCTTCGACAGCGGCATTGGCGAGATCGTGCATGCGATCGGCCTCGAGCTTCTGGCCGCGAAAACGCAGGTCGATCCACAGGGCGGCGCCCGACAGCACAAGGATTACCAGGCTGGCGACTGCTGCGGCAAACGCCTGGGAAACGGGGTCGATTGAATGTTCGGATATTTCAATCGAGGAATCCGGAAAGATCGACACTGCGGCCATCGCGATGAAATGCAAGCTGCAGATCGCCAGCGTCAAAAGCACGGCGCCGCCGAGCGTCGCGAGCGCGGATGGGCGACGCAAGACGACAAGAAGCGCCACTGCCGCGAGCGTCCCGCCGGCCAGAAGCGATATCGCGACAAGGGGCAGGTTCCACACGATCCGGCCTTCCACCTCGAATGCCGCCATGCCGATGTAGTGCATCGTCGCGATGGCGCCACCGAGAATGGCGCCGCCGACGAGGAAATGGTCGATGCCGCGGCGCAAGGTGGCAACCCACATCCCAAGCGCGGTCAGGATGACGGCGGCGGCAAGCGAAAAGGCGGATAATCCCGGATTGTATGCGTTTGGTATTCCCGGCGTAAACGCAGTCATGGCGATGAAATGCGTCGCCCATATGCCGAACCCGGTCGAAGTTGCGGCGATCATCAGCCAGACAAGCCGATTTCGGTAGGTCGATCGGCCGACATGCTTAAGGAGATTAACTGCTGAGAAGCAGGAAATGCCGCAGACGAGGGCGGCAAGTGCGACCAGTCTCAGGTCGTGCTGACTTACAATACAGTTATAGACCGTCAGCATCCTGGGTTCACTCGGTCTGCCAAAAAAACAGGGGAGGTGTGACTGATTAGCCCTTGGAGATTTTAACGAATGGTTAACCCGCGGGTCATGAGGCGGGTCTTTTCGGGGGAAACCAGACAAGTGCATGCCGCTCTGCCGAGAGGGGCGGTGGTGCAGTCCCCTGACGCCGCGCTTTCGGTAGCGAGCGCACTTTAGTCGGAAACGATGTTCATTGATCCGCAACAAAACCGTTGTCCGATTGTCATCAGCGCCACATATTGGCTTTGCGGAAGCGCCCCTTTCGCCAATGACAAACGGGAGATGAAACATGAAGTTCTTCGGCTTCGCGGCCGGTATTGCCGCCACCTTGACCCTGCTTTCCACCACCTCCGCCTTCGCCGTCACGCAGATCAGCTGGTGGCACGCCATGACCGGTGCCAACGCCGAGGTCGTCGACAAGATCTCCAAGGATTTCAACGCCAGCCAGAGCGACTATGAGCTCGTTCCGGTGTTCAAGGGCACCTATCCGGAGACGCTGAATGCGGGCATAGCGGCCTTCCGCGCCGGACAGGCGCCCGATATCCTCCAGGTGTTCGACGTCGGTACCGGCGTGATGATGGCGGCCGAGGGTGCGATCAAACCGGCGGCCGATGTGCTGACCAGTGCTGGGATGACCTTCGACAAGAGCCAGTATCTGCCCGGCATCGTCGGCTATTATTCGAAGCCGGACGGCACCATGCTGTCCTTCCCCTACAACTCCTCCTCGCCGATCCTCTACTACAACAAGGACATCTTCCAGAAGGCCGGCCTCGACGTGAACAGCCCGCCCAAGACCTGGAACGAGGTGTGGGAAGCTGCCAAGAAGATCAAAACGAGCGGCGCCGCCCCTTGCGGCTACACCTCGACCTGGCTGACCTGGATCCATCTGGAGAATTTCGCAGCGTGGAATGACGTGCCTTGGGCTACCCAGCAGAATGGCCTGGCCGGAGGTGATGTCGAACTCAAGATCAATGCGCCGATTTTCGTCAACCACTTCCAGGCGCTCGCTGACTTGGCCAAGGACGGCACATTCAAGTATGGCGGACGCACCTCCGAAGCCAAGCAGATATTCCTCGCCGGCGAATGCGGCATCTTCACCGAATCGTCAGGCGGCCTCGGCGACATCGTCAAGTCCGGCATGAACTATGGCATCGGCCAGCTTCCCTACGATACCGACGCCAAGGGCGCACCACAGAACACCACGCCGGGCGGTGCCAGCCTGTGGGTGTTCGGCAACAAGTCGGACGAGGAATACAAGGGCGTCGCGGCCTTCTTTGCCTATCTGTCCAAGACAGATGTGCAGGAATATCTGCACCAGAAGTCGGGATACCTGCCAGTGACGCTTGCGGCATACGAGGCGACTAAGAAATCAGGCTTCTATGACAAACACCCCGGCCGCGAGACACCCATCCTGCAGATGACGGGCAAGGCGCCGACCGACAACTCGAAGGGCGTGCGCCTGCCGAATCTGCCGCAGGTGCGTGATATCCAGAACGAGGAGCTCGAGAAGATGCTGGCCGGCCAGCAAACCGCTCAGCAGGCGCTCGACAATGCGGTCACGCGCGGCAACGCCGCGATCAAGGAAGCGCTGGAGAACTGACGGGATTATCTCGGTTAGTCGGTTGGAATATCGCCCCCGCGCGCGGGCGGGGGCGATACCTGAATAGCGAGGGAAATCAGCCTGTCTCCACGCGTCGTCTTTCCCAACAAGATCCTGCCCTACCTGCTGGTGGCGCCACAACTCGCCATAACACTGGTTTTCTTCTATTGGCCGGCCGGTCAGGCGCTTTACCAGTCGATGCTCAGGCAAGACCCGTTCGGGCTGAGGAGCCGGTTTGTCTGGTTTGCCAATTTCCGGAAGGTGCTGGCCGATCCGGCCTACCTCAACTCGATCAAGGTCACGGTGGTGTTCTCTCTTGCGACCGCGATCGTTGCCATGGTTGTGGCCCTGCTGCTCGCGGTCATGGCCGAGAAGGCCGTGCGCGGCAAAGGCCTCTACCGCACACTGTTGATATGGCCATATGCCGTGGCGCCGGCGATTGCCGGCATGCTGTGGCTTTTTCTGTTCAATCCTTCGATCGGGTCGTTGGCTTATTTGCTGAGAAGCCTCGGCATCGCGTGGGATCCGCTGCTCAACGGCACCCACGCCATGATCCTGCTGGTGTCGGCGGCTGCCTGGAAGCAGATCAGTTACAATTTCCTGTTCTTCGTTGCCGGCCTGCAGGCGGTGCCGAAAACGCTGATCGAGGCGGCGGCCATGGATGGCGCCGGCGAGACCAAGCGCTTCTGGACTATCGTCTTCCCGCTGCTTGCGCCGACAACCTTTTTCCTGCTGGTCGTCAACACGGTCTATGCCCTGTTCGACACGTTCGGCATCGTTCATGCCGTCACCGGCGGCGGGCCGGGCAAGACGACCGAGACGCTGGTCTACAAGGTCTACAATGACGGCTTCGTCAATCTGATCCTCGGCGATTCGGCGGCGCAGTCGGTCATCCTGATGGCCATCGTCATTGCGCTTACTGCTATCCAGTTCCGCTACGTGGAACGCAAAGTCCATTACGGTTGAGGGCAGCGATGATCGGCCAGTCCCCGCTCCGCACCTTCATCGCCCATGCCGTGCTCATCCTTGGCATATTGATCGTGGCTTTTCCGATCTACTACACCTTCGTTGCCTCGACACACACGCTGCAAACGATCCTCAGGCCGCCGCTGCCGCTCTTGCCCGGCGACCAGCTCTGGAACAACTACAGCGAGGCGCTGTTCGGCGGTATTGGTCGCATCGGCGGTGTCAGCGTCGGCAGACTGCTCCTCAACACCACGATCATGGCGCTCGGCGTTGCGGTGGGAAAGATCTTCATCTCGATCCTGTCGGCCTACGCGATCGTGTTCTTCCGCTTTCCGCTGCGCATGACCTTCTTCTGGTTGATCTTCATCACCTTGATGCTTCCGGTCGAGGTGCGCATCCTGCCGACCTACAAGGTGATGGTCGATCTCGGCATGATCGACACCTATGCCGGCCTGATCATCCCTTTGATCGCTTCGGCCACCGCGACGCTGCTGTTTCGCCAGTTTTTCATGACCATACCGGGCGAATTGGTCGAGGCGGCGTGTGTCGACGGTGCCGGGCCGTGGCGCTTCTTCTTCGATATCCTCCTGCCACTGTCTCGCACCAACATCGCGGCTCTGTTCGTAATCCTCTTCATCTACGGCTGGACGCAGTATCTTTGGCCGCTGCTCGTCACCAACAGTAACGATATGAACACCATCGTCATCGCGCTGAGAAAGATGGTTTCCTTCGCCGATGCTGACACGCAATGGCACCTGGTCATGGTCACGGCAATGCTAGCCATCGTGCCGCCGATCCTGGTGGTCGTGCTGATGCAACGCTGGTTCGTGCGCGGCCTGGTCGAATCCGAAAAGTGAGAAGCCGATGGCGACCGTCGATCTGAAGGACGTGAAGAAGATCTATCCCGGCGGCATCGAAGCCGTGAAGGGCGTTTCCATTGCCATTCCCGACAAGGAGCTTTGTGTTCTGGTCGGCCCCTCGGGCTGCGGCAAGTCTACGCTGCTGAGGATGATCGCCGGGCTGGAGACCATTTCTGCCGGTACAGTCGCCATCGACGGCAAGGTGGTCAACGCCATTGGCCCGACCGAGCGCGACATCGCCATGGTGTTCCAGAACTACGCGCTTTACCCGCATATGAAGGTCTATGACAACATGGCCTATGGCCTGCGCAACCGCGGCACGCCGAAGGACGAGATCGACAGCAGGGTGCGTTCGACCGCCAAGGTGCTGGAGCTTTCGGCGCTTCTCGACCGGCGCCCGCGCGAGCTTTCCGGCGGCCAGCGCCAGCGTGTCGCCATGGGCCGTGCCATCGTGCGCAACCCGAAAGTCTTCCTGTTCGACGAGCCCTTGTCCAACCTCGATGCGAAATTGCGCGGGCAGATGCGCGTCGAGATCAAGAATTTGCAGCGCTCGCTCGGTGTCACCTCGGTTTATGTTACCCACGACCAGCTTGAGGCGATGACGCTGGCCGACATCCTCGTTGTCATGAACGCCGGACTGGTCGAGCAGATCGGCGCGCCGCTCGATGTGTACGAGAAGCCGGCGTCGACCTTCGTCGCTTCCTTCATTGGTGCGCCGCCGATGAATCTCCTGGCGCTGACGGGGGGCTCGTCCGGCTCGGCACTGGCGGACGGTACGATGGTTGGCTTGGCGCCTGGACAAAGCAAGGCGGTGACACTCGGGTTTCGTCCGGAGGATGCCGATATCACTTTCGCGGCAGAGGCGCCGTCCGGCGCGCTTGCGCTGCCGGCGACGGTCGAAGCCGTCGAACCGGTCGGTGCCGAAAGCTTTCTCCACTGCGCGGCAGCCGGCAGCCGCATCGTCGTACGCGTCTCAGGTCGCGCCAGCGCCAGGCCCGGCGACCAATTGCGCGTCGTGGCCAGGTCCGAAAAGCTGCACTGGTTCGATCAGGCGGGCAAACGGGTCGATTGAGGTCGGCCTTGTACAAACCGTTCAGGCAAACACATGCGCCTTGCCCGATACGGTCAGCCGGACGATCTCGCCGACTGCCGGGGCGTCCATGCCCGGCTTGCGCAGGATCAATGGCGTGTTGCCGATGGCGGCGGCGTCGGGCGGATCGGGACTGTTCAAGAGACGCACGGCGATCGTGCACATCGAGCCGGCAAATTCGGATTCCGTCACCTCGCCGAACAGCATGTCCGCAGTGCCCGACATGCCTTCACGCGAGGTTCTTTTCAGCAGCACCTGCTCGGGCCGCAGCATGATGCGGGCGACGTCGCGCCGCTCCGTGCTGTCGACGGCGATGCGGCCGAGCGGCGAGGTGGCGAAGCCATCGGCGATCCTGGCCGGCAGGACGATGGCGTCGCCGAGGAACTCGGCGATCATCCTGTCCTTCGGCCTGAAATAGAGGTCGCGCGGCGTGCCGACCTGCGAGAATTTGCCGTCGCGCATCACCGCGACCTGGCTGGCGAAGGACAGCGCCTCGGCCTGATCATGGGTGACCAGGATCGTGGTGATGCCGGCTGTTTCGAGAAGCTCGGCCACGGCCTTGCGCATTGAGGCGCGCAGGCCGGTGTCGAGCGCCGAGAACGGCTCATCGAGCAGCATCAGCCGCGGCTTCATGGCCATGGCGCGGGCCAACGCGACACGCTGCTGCTGGCCGCCGGAGAGTTCGTGCGGGCGGCGCTTCAGGATCCCTTTGTCCAGCCCGACGACATAAGCGAGCTCGGCGATGCGCTCGTTGCGCTTTTCCTCGTGACGGCCCATGCCGAACCCAATATTCGCGGCGATGCTCAGATGCGGGAATAGAGCGCCGTCCTGCGCCACCAGCCCGATGCCGCGGCGATGCGCCGGCACGGCCGTGTCGCCATCGGCCAGCACCTCGCCATCGAGCACGATGCGACCCTGGTCCGGCGCCTCGAAGCCGGCGATCAGCCGCAGCAAGGTGGTTTTGCCGCAACCGGACGGCCCGACGATGGCCGTGCGGCTGCCGCTGGCCACGCTGAGGTCGACGCCGGCAAGTGCGGCCACTGGGCCGTAGTGCTTGTGGATGCCGCTCAGTTCGAGAAAGCTCATCGCCCGGCCATCCGCTTCGACTGGACGTAGAGCAGCCAGGTCAAAGGCAGCGACATCGCCACCATGATCAGCGCATAAGGCGCCGCCGACGCATAGTCGATCTCGCCGCTATAGGACCAGAACGCCATCGCCAGCGTGCGGGTGCCGTTGGGTGCCAGCATCTGGGTTGCGGTCAACTCGTTCATGATGCCCAGCGCGACCAATGCCATGCCGGCCGCGGCACCCGGCGCCGACAGCCGGATGGTCGTCGACCACAGCGCCTTGAGCGGCGCCCGGCCGAGGCTGGAGGCGGCGCGTTCGAGCTCGACCGGCGCCTGTGCGATCGACGCCCTGAGGCTGATCAGCGCGCGCGGCAGGAACATCAGGGCGTAAGCGACCAGGATGGTGAACAGCGTCTGGTAGAGCGGCATGGCGATGCGCACGGTGATGGTGACCAGCGCCAGCGCGATGACGACGCCGGGCAGCGCGCCGACGATATAGTTGCAGCCCTCCAGAATGCGCTGCAGCCGCCCCGGCGCGCGGATGGAGATCCACGCCATGGGCATTGCCGCAACGGTGGCGAGCAGCGCGCCGGCAAGCGCCAGAAACAGCGTCTGGCCAAGCGCCAGGCCGATCTCGTCGAGCCGCCAGACCTCGGCGCCGCCGGCCATAAGCCAGCGGCCGATCGTGACGAACGGCACGCCGAGCGCCAGCAGCGTGGTGAGAGCCGGCAGCAGCAGGCAAGGAATGGTGGCTCGCGCCCGGGGCGTGCGCTGCTGATGGCGCGCAGCGCCCGAGCCGACGCGGGCATAGCGTTCCTCGCCGCGCACCAGCACCTCCAGCCCGAGCAGCACGAAGCAGCAGGTCACCAGCACGCCGGCCAGCATGTTGGCGGCGGGGCCGTTGAAGGTCGACTGGAACTGGTCGACGATGGCGGTGGTGAAGGTGTCGAAGCGGATGAACACGTAGAGGCCGTATTCGGCCAGCAGATGCAGGCCGACAAGCAGGGAGCCGCCGCAGATGGCGAGCCGGAGCTGCGGCAGCACGACACGCCGGAACACGCGCCATGGGCCAAGCCCGAGGGCCGCGGCGGCATCCTCGAGAGCCGGATCGAGCCGGCGCAGAGCTGCCGCCACCGGCAGATAGAGGAACGGGAAATAGGCGATAACGGACACAAGCACGCCGGCCCACAGCCCGTGCAGTCTGGGCACCATGGTGATCCAAGCGTAACTATGGACGAAGGCGGGAATGGCGAGCGGCGCCACCGACAGCCAGGCCCATAGGCGGGCCCCCGGCAGATCGCTGCGCTCGGTGAGCCAGGCCAGCGCCACCGACAGCACGATCGAGATCGGCACGGCCAGCACCACCAGCAGACTGGTGTTGACCAGAAGCTCGCCGACGCGCGGCCTGAAGACCCGCGCCGTCACGGTTTCCCCGCCGGTCTGCACCGCCCCCCAGACGATGAAGGCAAGCGGCAGCAGCGCGAAAAGCGAGACGAAGACGGCGGCCAGCGAAATCCACGAGACCGCCCAACGACGGGCCCGCACGGCCGCGGTGTCGGCCGGCAAGCCTGAAGGTGCGAGATCGATCGCAGATTGCATCAGATCAGACGTTGCGCCATCTCCGCCCGAAGGCGGAGACGATCGGCGGCCGATACTGTGGCGAGCAGCTTGTGGTCATGGGCAAATGCCATCTTGAAAGCAGAGCGCTCCCGCGGAAAGCGAATTCCCACAGGAGCGCAGTCGGTTGCCCTTTTAGGACGAACGCCGACTAAAGCAAGCCGGCCGCCGTCATCAGGTCGGTCACCTTCTTCGAGTTCAGTGCCGTCGGGTCGACTTTCGGGGCCTGCAGATCAGCCAGCGGCACCAGCTTCGGATTGGACTCGGCGCCCTTGCCGACTGCGTATTCGAAGGAATCGCCGGTTTTCAGCACGTCCTGGCCACCCTTGCCGGTGACCCATTTCAGGAAAGCTTGTGCTTCCTTCTTATGCTTGCTCGACGCCAGCACGCCGCCGCCGGAAATCGAGACGAAAGCACCCGGATCCTGGTGCTTGAAATAGTGAAGCTCGACATTCTTGCTGTTCTCGCCGGTCTTGGCCTGATCGCCGAAATAGTAATAGTGGTAGATCACGCCGCCATCGATCTCGCCGGCATTGACCGCCTTCATCACGGTGCTGTTGCCCTTATAGGCGGTAAAGTTCTCTTTCATCGCCTTCAGCCAGTCGGCCGTAGCGGTCTCACCCTTGAGCTGAAGCAAGGCGCTGACGATCGCCTGGAAATCGGCGCCGGACGGCGAGGCGGCCCAGCGGCCCTTCCAGCTCGAATCGGCGAGATCGAGGAGCGATTTGGGAAGCTGGTCGGCGCTCAGTTTGGTCTTGTTGTAGGCAAAGACGGTGCTGCGCGCGGCAACGCCGACCCATTTGCCGCTGGCCGGCTGGTACTCCTGCGGAACCTGGGCCAGCGTCTCGGCGTCGACCGGCGCGAATAGGCCGGCCGTCTCGACCAGCACCATGGCCGGCGAGTTCTCCGTCAGGAACACATCGGCGGGCGAAGAGGTGCCTTCGGCAACGATCTGATTGGAGAAATCGCTGTCGCCGCCGTTGCGGACGGTGACCTTGATGCCGGTTTCCTTGGTGAACCCTTCCGCCCAGGCCTTGGTCAGGTTTTCGTGCTGGGCGTTGTAGACGACGATGCCCTCGTCCTCGGCCATTGCCGGGCCGGCGATCAGGCCGATTGCAAGTGCTATCGCACCGGCAAGGGCGGAAAGAGCATATTTCATGGTATCGTCCTCGATTTCGATGGGCTTTGGTTTGGCACGCTGCACCTATCAATACATGACTAGCACAGTCAACATTGCTGGCTGCTTCAATCCGTCGCCGAGGCGCACAAACCCCGTGCCAGACGGACAATTCTGCGTGATGGAGGGGGGGCAGCCTTTCGAACGTATGACGCGCGGCATCGGATGGCACAGACCCGCCGGAAAAAGACCAGCGCCCGGGGGAATTTGGTCGTGAGTCATGGCTGACGGTCGACCAATATGAGGCGCATCGTTCGCAGCGGCTGACTATCCGCAGCAGCCGCTTTTTGCTGGTGTCGCCATGTCCTTGAAAATCACGCAGTCCTGGCCGGGGCCGCCAGCACAGGAAACATTGCAGCGCGTCACAAAGCTCTCAAGCCGGCGCTCGAGCAAGCGTAGCTCTGCGAGCTTGTGGCGCACCTCGTCGAGATGCTGCTGGGCAATATCACGTGTCTCGACGCAATCGCGGCTAGTGCTGATCGAAAGGTTCAGCAACACGCGCACTTGGTCGATGCTGAATCCGAAGTCCCGGCATTGCTTGATGAAGGTCAGCCGGCCGAGATCGTCGTGATCATAGCTGCGCTGCCCACCGGCCGTGCGCTGGGCAGGAGGCAGCAAACCGATCTCTTCATAATAGCGAATGGTCGGGGTCGTGACGCCTGCGGCCTTGGCAAGGGCGCCGATTGTGAACACGCGGATGTGAAGGTTCATCGCCAGATACTCCTTGAACCTCAAGTTACTTGAAGAAGTACCGTCCTGCCAAGATTAGAAATCGGGAAAGGCCGTTTCGATGAAAACCACCCTAAAATGGGCCGGCGTCGCAACAGCCGCTTGTGCGGCCTGCTGCACGGTCAGCTTCATACCGGCGGCGCTGCTAGGCACCAGCCTGGCTGCCATCGGCGGTGCCGCCTGTACCTGGGGCCTCGGCCTGCTCGCGTTGGCCGTTCCGATCGGCGGGCTATATCTCCTCTCGCGTCGCAAAGCTGCGCCCAACGCCACGTTTCAGTCATTGATGGCCCAAGAGGAATGCGGCTGTGGTCCGTCTGGTGCCCTCGACCGCCCAAGATGATGCCCTGTCGATCGCCTGCACCCTTGGTGCTTCCGATTTCAAGGAGCGTGTCGCCGGCATCCGCGCCCTGGCGCGACGGTCCTTGCGGCGTGCAGATCGCGCGCCGCTGTCGCTGTCGCTGACCTATGAGCCGGAAGCTCTGGACGAGGTGCGCGAGCTGATGCGCAAGGAGCGAACCTGCTGCGCGTTCCTGACCTTTGATTTGAAGAGCAGCGCGCGCGACGTGGTTCTCACCATCACCGCACCGGAGGCGGCGGCCGAGGCCGCTGATCTTTTGTTTGACCATTTCGCCCTGAACTCGCGCCATCCAACCTCAAGGAGATTGCATAACATGCAACGTCGTCACTTCCTGATGCTCTCAGCCACCGCCGGCATCGCCGCTGCCGCCGGCCCAGCGTTCGCCCACAACGGCGACGAAACCATTGCCGGCTTCGACGAAGCGCTTAAGTCCAGCAAGCCGGTGATCATCCACGTTACGGCGCCTTGGTGCGAGGTCTGCCAGGCGCAAAAGCCTATCGTGGCAGCACTCCTCGCGTCTCCCGACTTCAGGACCATGAAGAAATTCGATGTCGATTTCGACACGCAAAAGGAGGTCCTCGCACGCTACCACGTGCAGATGCAGAGCACGATGATTGTCTACAAGGGCGGCAAGGAAATCGACCGGCAGACCGGCCAGACCGACCCGGCTGTTATTGAAGCGCTGCTCAGGAAGGCGCTGTAACATGCTGCTTGCCCTGCTTGCCGGCATTCTGTCGATCCTTTCACCCTGCGTGCTGCCGCTGCTGCCGGTGATTCTGACCGGCGCCCTGGCCGAACACCGGCTGGCACCGCTGGCTTTGGCCGCCGGCGTCGCCGTCTCCTTCACCGCGATCGGGGTGTTTGTTGCCACCATCGGCTTTTCGATCGGCCTCGACATGACGGTGTTTCGCTCGGCCGCCGCCGTGCTTTTGATCCTGGTCGGAGCCGTGCTGCTCGTGCCGCGTTTTCAGACGCAATTTGCCGTGGCGGCCGGTCCGGTAAGCAACTGGACGCAAAGCCGCTTCGGTGGCGTCTCCACCTCCGGCATATCGGGCCAGTTCGGTGTCGGACTGCTCCTTGGCGCGGTATGGACGCCTTGCGTCGGGCCGACCCTCGGCGCAGCGTCCATTATGGCCGCGCGCGGCGAAAATCTCGGCATGGTGGTGTTGACCATGCTGGCTTTCGGCATCGGCACCTCGTTGCCGCTCCTGGCGCTGGCATTGATGTCCCGTGAAGCGCTGCTACGCTGGCGGGGCCTGATGCTGGGCGCTTCGAGCGGCATCAAGATGGTTCTTGGCGCGCTGCTCGTCATCGCCGGCGCTATGACTCTGACCGGGTTCGACCGTACCTTTCAAACCGGGCTTGAGCGGGCATTGCCTGACTGGCTGGTGGTCATCACGACGCGCCTGTGACAGACTCGACCGCATGCCAGTTCTTCTCAGCACCTTCCTGACGTTCGCGGCCGCCGCCCTGGCTGAGATTGCCGGATGCTTCGCCTTCTGGGCCTGGTTGCGGCAAGGCAAACCGATCCTCTGGCTGGTGCCGGGCGTCGCGTCCCTGATGCTGTTCGCCTATCTGCTAACGCTGGTGCCTAGCGACTATGCGGGCCGCGCCTACGCCGCCTATGGAGGCATCTATATCCTCGCATCCCTGCTCTGGCTGTGGCTGGCCGAAGGGCATCGGCCGGATACGTGGGACTTGGCGGGCGGGGCGATCGCCGTACTCGCGGCGGCAGGCATATTGTTTGCGCCGCGTGGTCATTAACTCCGATCGGGCGTGGCAACTCTTTGAGACGGATTTTCAACCGCTCGCAGTTGGGTGGCATTTGAGGTTGCGCAGAGTCGCCAAGTGAAAGTTGCGCGCTACGGCTCGAAGCTTGAAAAGCACAGCCACCGGCATTTCATGGCCTGCGGCCACCGCTTCTCACCAGCAAACTTTCGTGGTTTCCACGTACTTTGTCTTGGACATTATTTCGCCGGCCACGTAACAAATCAGCGCCGAGACGCGAATATCGGGGAGTGAAGTCTTGTGACCGGCAAGGACGAAGCCGAGCTTTCCCGGCTGCTGCGGGCCGCGATCGCTGGAGACGAAAGGGCCTATGCCGACTGTCTGCACCGGATCGCCGCTCTCGTTGGTGGCTTTGCCAGGCGCAAGATCGTGCAGGGCGGGGTCGATCCCGAGGATGTCGTGCAGGAAACCTTGCTGGCCATTCATGTGAAACGGCATACATGGCGCCATGATGCGCCGGTGTTGCCTTGGGTCTATGCCATAGCGCGCTTCAAGCTGATCGATGCGTTTCGGCGGCGCGGCCGGCGGATCGAGATCGAGATCGACGAAATCGCCGAGACCTTTGCCGAGCCGGAAGCGGAGACGGTCAGCGAGCGCGACATCAACCGAGCACTCGACGGCCTGTCGCCGGCGCAGCGTTCGGTGGTCTCGGCAGTATCGGTCGAAGGCCGTTCGATCGGCGAGACGGCGGCGAAATTCGGCATCAGCGAGACGGCGGTGCGGGTGTCGCTGCACCGCGGGCTTGCCGCCATTGCCAAACGGTTCGGGGCGGGGCGGGAATAACATGAGGACCGAAGATCTCATCAAGGCGCTCGATGCCGATGCCCGCAGCAAGGCGCTGCCGCTGGGCGCCGCCTGGTGGCTTGCCACCGGCGCGGCCATCGTGATCGCGGCCGCGGTTTTCTGGCTGACGATCGGCCCGCGCCCCGACATCGCATTTGCCATGCACACGATGCGGTTCCTGTCGAAATTCGTCTTCACTATTGCTCTTGCCGTCAGCGCCTTTGTCTTGGTCCGCGCGCTGTCGGCACCCGGAGCATCGACCGGCCGGGCGGCGATCTGGATGATCATCGCCCCGCTGCTGGTGATTGTGGCCGTGATTCTCGAACTCTTCGTCGTGCCTGCGTCCGACTGGGGCACGCGCCTGGTCGGCACCAACATGATCATCTGCATGACGTTCATTCCGCTGATCGGCATCGGCCCGCTTGCCGTCTTTCTCGCGGTGCTGCGCCATGGCGCGCCAACACGGCCGGTGCTTGCCGGTGCGGTAGCGGGCCTGCTTGCCGGCGGGCTGGCGGCGACCTTCTATGCCGCGCATTGTTTCGATGATTCGCCGCTTTTCGTTGCCACCTGGTACACTGTCGCGATCGCCATCCTTGCCGTGCTCGGGGCGCTCGGCGGGCGGCTTTTCGTGCGCTGGTAGCGACGGCGATCAGCGTGTCGGAACGGGGTGTTCGCCGCGATAGTCGTAGAAGCCGCGCCCGGTCTTGCGGCCGAGCCAGCCGGCCTCGACATATTTGACCAGCAGCGGGCAGGGGCGGTATTTCGAATCCGACAGGCCGTCATGCAGCACCTGCATGATCGACAGGCAGGTATCCAGCCCGATGAAATCTGCAAGCTGCAGCGGCCCCATCGGATGGTTGGCGCCGAGCTTCATGGCGGTGTCGATGGCGTCGACCGAGCCGACACCTTCATAGAGCGTATAGATCGCCTCGTTAATCATCGGCAGCAGGATGCGGTTGACGATGAAGGCCGGGAAATCCTCCGAGACGGTGATCGTCTTGTCGAGCTGCTTCACATAGGTTTTTGCCGCCTCGAAGGTCTGGTCCTCGGTGGCGATGCCGCGCACCAGTTCGACCAGCTTCATCACCGGAACCGGGTTCATGAAATGTATGCCGATGAAGCGCTCCGGCCGGTCGGTCTGCGAAGCCAGCCGCGTGATCGAGATCGACGACGTGTTCGTCGCCAGGATGGCCTCGGGGTTGAGCTGCGGGCAGAGCTGGGCATAGATCTTGCGTTTGACCGTCTCGTCCTCGGTCGCTGCTTCGATCACCAGATCGGCGCCCGCAAGGTCAGCCATGGCCGGTGCAGACGAAATGCGCGCCATCGCCTCGTTGCGCAGCTTTTCCTCGAGCTTGCCGGACCCGACCTGACGGGCCATGTTGCCGCTGATCGTGGCGATGCCCTTTTCGATGCGGTCGGGCGAAATGTCGTAAACCAGCACCTTGTAGCCCGCCAGAGCGGATACATGGGCGATGCCGCCGCCCATCTGGCCCGCGCCGATGATGCCGATCGTCTCGATCTTGCTCATTACCCGATCCCGTCGAGGCCTTTGCGGCCTGTTTTTTTGTGCAGTGCACACTAAAAGGGCGGGGCGACTTCGTCTACCCCACCCCTCAGAATTTAATACGCTTTGGCAGAAGGCGTCAAAGCGCCTTTTGCAGTTCCGGCAGAATGACGAAGAGGTCGCCGACGAGACCGTAGTCGGCGACCTGGAAGATCGGCGCCTCCTCGTCCTTGTTGATGGCAACGATGACCTTCGAATCCTTCATGCCGGCAAGGTGCTGGATGGCGCCGGAGATGCCGACGGCAATGTAAAGGTCGGGAGCTACCACCTTGCCGGTCTGGCCGACCTGCCAGTCGTTCGGCGCATAGCCGGCATCGACGGCGGCGCGAGATGCGCCGACGGCCGCACCGAGCTTGTCGGCGACCGGCAGGATGACCTCCTGGAACTTCTCGGAGGAGCCCAGCGCGCGACCGCCCGAAATGATGATCTTGGCCGAGGTCAGCTCCGGACGATCGGTCTCCGAGAGCTTGTTCTCGACGAAGGTGGACAGGCCGGGGTTGGCTGCGGCCTTCACGGTTTCGACCGTGGCCGAGCCGCCCTCGGGAGCCGCCTGGAAGGAAGCGGTGCGCACCGTGATGACCTTCTTGGCGTCACTCGACTGCACCGTCTGGATGGCGTTGCCGGCATAGATCGGCCGCTTGAAGGTGTCGGGCGACACGACTTCGATGATTTCCGATATCTGTGCCACATCGAGCAGGGCCGCGACACGCGGCGAGACGTTCTTGCCCGAGGAGGTCGCCGGCGCGATGATCGTGTCGTATGGCTCAGCAAGCGAAACGACGAGCGCCGCCAGCGGTTCGGCGAGACGCTCGGTGAGTTCGTCCGCTTCGGCGAGCAGCACCTTGCTCACGCCCTTGAGCCTGGTGGCGGCGTCCGCTGCCGGCTTGGCGCCCTTGCCGGCAACCAGCACATGCACGTCCGAACCGATCTGCAGTGCCGCCGAAAGCGCCTTCGCGGTCTGGTCGGAAAGCGTTGCGTTGTCGTGTTCGGCAATCAGAAGAATAGCCATGTTCTTGTCTCCGTTTCCGATTGCTTACAGCACGCCGGCTTCATTCTTGAGCTTGTCGATGAGTTCGGCCACGCTCTTGACCTTGACGCCCGCCTTACGGCCGCCCGGCTCCTCGGTCTTGATCACCTTCAGCCGCGGCTTGACGTCGGCGCCGTAGTCGGCCGGGGTCTTCTCGTCGAGCGGCTTCTTCTTGGCCTTCATGATGTTGGGCAGCGAGGCGTAGCGTGGCTGGTTCAGCCGCAGATCCGCCGTGACGATTGCCGGCATCTTCAGTTCCAGCGTCTGCAGGCCGCCATCGACCTCGCGCGTCACCTTGGCCTTGTCACCGTCGAGCACGATCTTGGAGGCGAAGGTGCCCTGCGCCCAGCCCAGAAGCGCCGCCAGCATCTGGCCGGTCTGGTTGGAATCGTCGTCGATCGCCTGCTTGCCGAGAATGACGAGACCGGGCTGTTCTGCCTCGACCACGCCCTTCAGCACCTTGGCGACACCGAGCGGCTCAGTCTGCTCGTCGGTCTTGACCAGGATGGCGCGGTCGGCGCCCATGGCGAGCGCCGTGCGCAAGGTTTCCTGTGCCTGCTGCGGCCCGACCGACACGACGATGATCTCTTCCGCCTTGCCAGCTTCCTTCAGCCGGATCGCCTCTTCCACCGCGATCTCGTCGAACGGGTTCATCGCCATCTTGACGTTGGCGAGTTCCACCGCCGAACCATCCGCCTTCACCCGGACCTTGACGTTCGCATCCACAACCCGCTTCACGGGCACAAGGATCTTCATTTGCCTGTCACCTCTTTCACGATAGTCTCTTCACGCTCGTCGGGCGCGCTATAGCAGCATGCACCTCTTCAGAGTTGTCGAAAGCCGACATTCCGGACGGAATTCTGGTCTTCGCCACGCCAGTAGGGTGGCGCTTCCGTAGTTGCGGCGACCCCGCGCGTCAATATCCAGGGCGCACTCGGATCCTCGGCGAAGCACTCAAATCGGTTCAGTCTAGACCGGAAACGCTTCCCCGGCCCCAGCGCGGCGCCGGCTGCGCGGGCGGCAGATCGCTTGCCGGCGGCTCCACGGCAACGGGCGCCGGACCGGCGACCACGGCCGGCTCCTCGTCGGCGCCGGCGAGTAGCGGTACGCCACGGCTGCGCAAGACAAGCACCAGCACGGCTCCGGCGATGATGCCGCCAATATGGCAGGCCCAGGAAACCTGATCCTCGCCACCCTGGGCGAACATGAAGATCTGGAACAATATCCACAGGATGAGCGGGATGAAGGCTGGAATGCGCAACGGGATGCGGGCGAAGGCCAGCACCCATACCTTTACCCGCGGATAAAGGATCAGATAGGCGACGACCACACCGGCGATGGCACCCGACGCGCCGATCAGCGGCACTTGCGAATCCCAGGCCACCAGACCCTGGAAGAAAGCACCGGCGATGGCGCAAAGCAGGTAGAAGATGAGGTAGCGGATGTGGCCGAGTGCATCCTCGACATTGTCGCCGAACACCCACAGGAACAGCATGTTGCCGCCGAGGTGGAAGATATCCGCGTGCAGGAAAGAATAGGTCAGGTAGCTCAGGCTCTCCGGAATGACGACAAATTGCGGAGCGAGTTCGGCGCTGTCATGCACAACCGACGGGATGAAGCCGAGGCCCAGCACCGCGGCGTTGGAGAAATCCTCACCGCCAAGTGTGGTGACAAAGTAGATCAACACATTGAGGGCGATCAGGCCGATCGTCACATATTGCAGCTTGATGTGCCGCAGCCGGTTGGTGTCGTAAAGCGGGATAAACATCGGGCCTCTCCCGCTTCCGGCGGATTCAGCGGTTCTTGCCGGGAACCCATAGCACGTCGGCGTTTCCGTTGTCATTGACCGCGCGTGCGGCGACGAACAGAAAGTCCGAGACCCGGTTGATGTACCTTATTGCCTCGCGGTTGACGGGCTCGTTTGGGTCTTGCGACAGCGCCACCATGATGCGCTCGGCGCGGCGAGCCACCGTGCGGGCGAGGTGAAGGGCGGCGGCGGCCGGCGTGCCGCCATTGAGCACGAAGGATTTGAGCGGCTGCAGATCCTTGTTGAGGAGGTCGATGTCCTGTTCGATGCGGTCGGTCTGCGAGGCGACGATGCGCAGCGGCTCGTAGTCGAGCGGCTTGCCATTGTCGGGGACTGCCAGATCGGCACCGAGATCGAAAAGGTCGTTCTGGATGCGGCTGAGCATCGCATCGATCGACGGATGTACTGCCGCTGTATGGATACGGGCCATGCCGATGCAGGCATTGGCCTCGTCGACGGTGCCGTAGGCGTCGATGCGAAGGTCGGATTTAAGCCGCCGCTCGCCGGAGCCAAGGCCGGTGGTGCCATCGTCGCCGGTGCGGGTGTAGATCTTGTTGAGCTTGACCACGGGTTACCTCCCGGCTGCTGGCTGCTGCGTCACTTACGGGTGAAATACACCGCCAGCATGATCAGCACCAAAGCCACGAACTGCAACAGCACGCGCGTCTGCATCAGCTTGTTAGAGGTCATGCTGGAGCCGCCGCGCATCATGTTGATGAGGCCGCGGATCAGCACGATCACCACGGCGACCATGACGAGAACGGCGAGGATGTTGAAGACGGTTGCCATGGTGTGTTCCAGTTGAATTGCGTTCAGGCGCGTTTGGCGAGCAGGCGGTAGAGCATCGCTGCCGGCAGGATGCGTTTGAGGATTACGCCGATCCTGGCCGGCACCGTTACCACATAATGCGGTCGCGGGCGCCGCGACAGAAGCGCATGGCGCAAGGCAGCGTGAACCACCTCCGGCCCGGGCTTCAGCCGCGATGCGCTGCCGCCGGCCCGCAGCCGTTCCAATTGTGCGTCATAGGCTAGGCGATGGACTGACTTCGCGTGATCGATGTTCGCCAAGAACCATGCGAGGCTGTTGCTGGCGATCTTCGATTTCACCGGCCCCGGCTCGATCAGTGAAACATGGATGCCGCTACCCCGGAGTTCCTGATAGAGGGACAGCATCAGCCCTTCGAGAGCGTGCTTCGATGCCGAGTAGGCGCCGCGGAAAGGCAGCGGCGCGAGACCGAGGATCGACGAGCAATGAACGAGGCGGCCATGGCCCTGGCGGCGCATCACCGGTACGACACGGCGAGTGAGATCATGCCAGCCAAAGACATTGGCCTCGAACTGCTGCCGCAACGCCTCGACCGGCAGGTCCTCGACGGCGCCGGGCTGCCCGTAGGCGCCGTTGTTGAAGAGGGCATCGAGCCGGCCGCCGGTCCGCTCCAGCACCGACGCCACCAGCGCCTCGATCGATCCGGGCTCGGTGTAGTCCAGATAAAAGGCCTCGATGCCGTCGGCGTCGAGCGCGGCGATATCTTCAGGCTTTCGGGCCGTTGCGAACACCCGCCAGCCTTCCTTCTTAAGAGCATGGGCGCAATAGGCGCCTATTCCGGAAGAGGCACCGGTGACAATGATGGTGCGCAACTCTTCTCCGGGAGGAATGGTGGTTTGACCTAGGGTTGTCATTTGCCGCAAACCCTTCCCATATTCGCGACGTCGGGACAATCGAAGGGAACGCGGTTCTTGTTGCGGAAGATCGTAGCCCTCAAACGCGTGCTCTACGACGCGCTCGGCCATTTCAACACCGACGACGGCTGGGCAATGGCCAGCCATCTGGCGATCACCGCGCTGATGGCGCTTTTTCCTTTCCTGATCTTCGCCACGACGCTGGCGAGTTTTTTCGGCGCGCAGGCTTTCGCCGACACCGCCGTGCACCTTGTGTTCGACACATGGCCCGAGCAGATCGCCAAACCGATCGCGCGCGAAGTGCTCAACGTGCTTACCGTCCGGCGCAGCGACCTGTTGACCTACGGTATCGTGCTTGCCGGATACTTCGCCTCGAACGGCATCGAGGCGCTGCGCACTTCGCTCAACCGCGCCTATCGTGTCTCGGAAACGCGCGGCATCATCTACCGGCGGGTGCAGAGCATCATCTTCGTGCTGATCGCGACGGCCGGGTTTTTGGCGATCAGCGTGCTGCTGGTCTTCGCGCCGTTGCTGGCACGGCTGGCCGAGTCGCATTTCGAATGGATAAAGCCCTACATGGGCACGATCACGCTGTGGCGTTACGTCATCGCCTCGGTCGTCATCATCGGCGGTCTGTTCGCCGTGCATTTCTGGTTGCCGGCCGGCAAGCGCCGCTTCGTCTCGATCGTGCCGGGCATCATCTTCACGTTGGTCGGCTGGCTCATCGGATCGACCATCTTCGCCGCCTATCTCGATCATTTCTCGTCCTATGTGACGACCTATGCCGGCCTCGCCTCGATTATGATCGCCGTCGTATTCCTCTATATCGTCTCGGCGATCTTCATCCTCGGTGGCGAGCTCAACGCCGCGATCAGCCGCTATTTAGAGGCGCGTGCCCGCGTCGGCGGCTGAGCCGTCGCCAGCCCGACGCCGAGCGTCGCGATCGCCATGCCGGCGATCTGGAGCGGGCTCAACTGCTCACCGAACAATGCCCAGGCGATGACCGCGGTGACGGCCGGCACGAGGTAAAACAGCGAGGCGACCTTCGACATCTCGCCGTCGCGGATCATCACCATCAACAGGAAGATGGCGCCGATCGATAGCACCAGCACGAGCCAGGCCATGGCGAAGATCAGTTCGCCGTTGACGATGACCGTTCGGGTCTCGAAGGCGAGCGAGGCCAGCGCCATCACTGATGCGCCGCCGACATATTGCCAGAACGTGGCAGCCACCAGATCGCCGCCGGAGGCGAAACGCTTCTGCCAGATCGTGCCCGCACTCATGCCGAGTACGGAGACCAGCGAGGCCCCCAGTGTTTCGGTCGTCACCCCGCCGCCGAGCGCGCCGAGCTTCGGCCAGAGCACGATTACCACGCCGATCAACCCGAGGCCGAGACCGGCCCAGTGGCGCGGCAGGATGGCCTCGCCCAGAAGCCGGCCGGCGAGCACTGCCGTGATCAGCGGCTGCAGGCCGACGATCAGGGCTGAAAGCCCAGCGGGCATGCCCCGGTGGATGGCCCAGAACACGCCGCCGAGATAGACCCCATGCATCAGGATGCCGGCGCCGGTCGCGTGCAGCGCCTCGTCGCGGGTGGCGCGGCTCGAACCAAGTGCGGCCATCAAAGCGACAAGCAGGATTGCGGCCAGGACAAAGCGCGCGGCCAGGAAAGTAAAGGGCTCCGCCCACGGCATGGCATAGCGCGCGCCGATGAAGCCGGTCGCCCACAGGACGACGAAAGAGGCGGGGATGAACCGCTTGAGGCTGTGCATTTTTCCGGAGGCCACGCGTCGGTGAGGACTGACTGTCGCGCTTGCTCTAATGCCGTTCCGAGCGGAAGGCAAAACCAAACCGTTGATCCATTAGGCTCATTTCCATTCAAGGAATGCCGGTGGCGCCGCTAGAGACCGACCAGCCGCCTCACATCGTCCGGCGATGCGCCCGCCTTACGCTGGGCGGCAAGGCCGGTATCGCCAAGACTCTTCGACAGTTTTCGTCCGTCCGGGCCGAGGATCAGGCGATGGTGAAAATAGGCCGGCTGCGGCAGGCCAAGCAGCTGCTGAAGCAGCCGCTGCACGCTGGTCGCGGAATAAAGATCCTGGCCGCGCACGACATGGCTGACGCCCTGCAGCGCGTCGTCCATGGTGACGGCGAGGTGATAGCTGGTCGGGATTTCGCGGCGCGCCACGACCACGTCGCCCCAATCCTGCGGATGGGCTTCGACACGACGCGTCGCGGAGAGCGTCTCGTCCGTGTATTCGGCCCATGACAGGTCCTTGCCGGCGCGCGCTATTGCAGCATCGACGTCCAGCCGCCAGGCAAATGGCACATTTTCGGCGATGCGCCGTTTGCGTTCGCTCGCCGGCAGCGCCTTGTCGGCGGCGGGATAGAGCGGCACGCCGTCCGGGTCGCGAGGCCAGTCGCGGCCGCGCTTTTCGCTGTCGGCGATGAAGGCGCGGATCTCACTTCTGCTCATGAAGGCCGGATAGACAAGCTCCGCTTCGATCAGCCGCTCTAGCATAGCCCGATATTCGGCAAAATGCTCGGACTGGCGGCGCACCGGTTCCTCCCAGCCAAGCCCCAGCCATTTCAGGTCGCGAAAAATGCCCGCCTCGAATTCCGGCGTGCAGCGCGTCGTGTCGATGTCCTCGATGCGCAGCAGCAGGCGTCCGCCCGCCGCCTTTGCCAATTTCTGATTGAGCAGCGCCGAATAGGCATGGCCGAGATGCAGTTCGCCGTTCGGGCTCGGCGCGAAGCGGAATGTCAGCAGTGTCATTGTCCGGCGGCAAACGGGTTGTGCGGCGCTTTCGCCAATTGCTACTTTGCGCCGGCGGCGTCGTGCGTCCAGAGGGACACGTGACGAAGCGTGCGGCACTTTTGATTTTGGAACAAGCAGACATGCAACGCATCGCCAGCCTCGACGACATTGCGCAAGGGCTGGATAGGCTATGCTTGCTCGACCCACGCCTGGAAAAAGTGCGCGGCATGGCCGGCGAGGTGCCGCTCAGGCTGTCGGAGCCGGGGTTCAGGAGCTTTGCCTCGATCGTCGTTTCACAACAAGTGTCCCGCGCGAGCGCCGATGCCATCTTCGGCCGGCTGGCGAGACTGCTCGATCCGCTGACGCCGCAGGCGATACTTGCCGCCGACGAGGCGATCTTTCGCGAGGCCGGGCTGTCGCGGCCCAAGCAGCGCGGCCTGGTTGCCGTCGCCCGGGCGGTGGCCGAGGGACTCGACCTCGATCACCTGTGCCGGCTCGATGCAAGCGAGGCGATCGCGGCCATGACCAAGGTGCCGGGCATCGGCTCGTGGACGGCTGAAGTCTACCTTTTGTTTGCCGCCGGACACCCAGATATCTTTCCGGCGCGCGACGTTGCATTGCAGAGCGCGGTCGGCCATGCACTCGGCATCGACCCGCGTCCGCCGGAGAAAATGCTGATCCGGCTTGCCGAATCATGGAGCCCGTGGCGCGGTGTCGCATCGCGGCTTTTCTGGGCTTATTATCGCGAATTGAAGGGCCGGGACGCCGCGCCTCCGGCTTGAATCCGCAAAAAAGCATTGAAATCATGCGTTTTTGAGGGCCGGGATGATCGACAATCCGCTTCACATCCCTGTCATGTCGGGCTTACAGTATCCGCGTCGACCGGTTCGAGGGTGAAGGAGGTCAACGACGTGACGGTTGCCGTATCTCCGGATGGGCTTCCAGCGCTGGTGCTGAATGCGGATTACCGTCCGCTCAGCTATTACCCCTTGTCGCTCTGGTCCTGGCAGGACGCCATCAAGGCGGTGTTCCTCGAGAGGGTGAACATCGTCGCCGAATACGAACACGCCGTCTCTTCGCCGACCTTCTCGATGAAGCTGCCGAGCGTCGTCAGCCTGAAGGCCTATGTGAAGCCGTCCAGGCATCCGGCGTTTACCCGCTTCAACGTCTTCCTGCGCGACCGTTTCCAGTGCCAATATTGCGGTACGCCGGACGATCTGACCTTCGACCACGTCATCCCGCGCCATCGCGGCGGCGCCACGACCTGGGAGAATGTCGTCGCTGCCTGCTCGCCCTGCAATCTGAGGAAGGGCGGCATGATGCCGGCGCACGCCAAGATGTGGCCGCTGCAGAAGCCGTACCAGCCGACGGTGCATGATCTGCACAATAACGGCCGCCTGTTCCCGCCCAACCATCTACACGAAAGCTGGATGGATTATCTGTACTGGGATGTCGAACTCGAGCCGTGAGATCATCCGATAATTCGGGAGGCTGGCCGTCTGAAGCGATTTTCTGCGCTTCCGATGCTCACGGACCAATGTCCGCTCCGCTTCGGTTCTCGACAATCACTCCACCCGACTCAGCCTGCCGAATTCTTGGATGATCTCGTGTCGCGCTAAATCAGTCGCGGGCGAAGGCGCTGCGGAAGGCTACGACTGCCAGGACAAAGCTGGCGATGGCGTTCCAGCCGGCCAGCGACAGGCCGAGGATGCGGAGCGCCGCCTTGTCGCAGGAGGGCGGGACGAATTTGTCGAGCGCATCGAGCACGCCCTTGCCGCCGGTGTCCACCGGCCCGGCGGCTGCGGTGCAATCGGTCGGGCCTGGCCACCACGCCCATTCGACGCCGGAGTGATAAACGCCGAGATAGACGCCGTAGAGCATCAGCAGGCCGCCAATAGCCAGCAGGCCACGGCTTACCCAGGCTGGCGCGTGAAGAGCCGGCGCAAGCACCGCCAGCAGCATCAAGGGCACGCCGACGTAGTAAGGCGTGCGCTGCTCGAGGCAGAGCTTGCAGGGGATGTAGCCGCCGAGATACTGGAAGGCCAGCGCCGAGCCGACCGTGGTGGCCATGGCGACAGCGAGAAACAGGGCGGTGCGCAGCCGCTGGCGTCCGGTATCGGCATTCACGGTCGCTGTCATCGGACTCAGTCCATTCGGTTCGATGCCGTTCAGACGGCGTATTTGACGACGATATAGAGCAAAATCAGGGCAGCGGCGGCGGCGCCCGCAATCTGGCCAAGGCGCTTTTCGATGAAGTGGCGGATCGGCTCGCCATAGCGGCGCAAGAGCCAGGCGAGAAACAGGAAGCGGGCGCCGCGCGCAACGATTGCCAGCACGATGAACAGCAGCAAAGGAACGCCGATGACGCCGGACAGGATCGTCACCACCTTGATCGGCGGCAGATGGGCGAGGCCGGAGGTGACCAGCATCAGGATGATGAAGCCGGTGCCCGACGAGACGCGCATCGCCTCGAACTCGTCATACTTGCCATAAAATTCGAGGATCGGCCGCGCCACCGCATCATAGGCGTAATGGCCGATGAACCAGCCGGCGATGCCGCCCAGCACGGAGGCGACGGTGGCGATCAGCGCGTAACGATAGGCGCGATCCGGCCGCGACAGCGCCATCGGCAGATAGAGCACGTCGGCCGGCACCAGGAACACCGAGCTCTCGACGAAAGCGATGAAGGCCAGCCACCATTCGGCGGATTTGCTTGCCGCCAGCGACAAGGTCCAGTCGTAAAGTCCGCGAAGCATCGGCACTCCTAATGCACGCCCAAACCGGTCGCGGTTTTGGGTACGACATGCACAAACAAAGACTTGGAAGCGCCCGCATCAACCTCTTCGGACAAGGTGCGCTCCAAATGACATGCGCCGCCTGTCTAGAAAGATTTTCCGCGCTGCACAATGGCAGCTGCTTCACGAAATCGAAAGGCTGGACTTGGGCGAGATAGGGTCGCGGGAATTGGCCAGTTGACGAACAGGCCTCCAACCGTATAGTCCGCGCCCATCCAGGCCGCCTGGCCTGAGCCCCTATGGCGGAATTGGTAGACGCGCTCGACTCAAAAAGGGGTTTGTCTACCATGCGACGGAGTGTCGCAAAACCAAAAACGAATAAGAAAATCAATGCTTTAATGAATCAGACCTTCATCCCTGGAAGTCTCGCAAAGCCGCCTAGGTGCAGAATAGGAGCCGCGTCCGCAACTGCTCGCGGCGCCAATGGCGTACAAAAGGCATTCGTCGACGAAGCAGATGCACGACGCGGCATTAACCACCCACCAGCCTGCGGTGCTGCTGCCCCATGATCGTCGGTAGGGGGAAAGCCCGGACTAGCGCCTCAAGCATTTGTGGCGCAGCTGCGATGTTCCCGGCTACGCTGACCGGATCGTCTCGTATTCACGTTGATGAGCCATCGGCGACCTTATTGTCCGCGTCGCGAATGGCAGCAAAGCGCCGCATTGCAGCCATTAAGTGAGGCTGTTCGCCACCTGGAAGCGGACACTTAGACTAGGTTTCGGCAACGGAGGGCTCTTACGCGTTTTCCTAGGATGTCGAAGTGCCTAACGCCTCACTGGAGCTGTGCTTTCCCTGATGATCAACCTGATGGCCAGCTCGCGTTGCCTCAAATGCAGCCGCTGCGATGGTGATGCCAGGATGTAGTCGGCAGCGATTCGGCCCATGTCGCGTGCCGGCACTTCCAACGTGGTCAATTCAGGTGAGGTGAGCTCAGCAATTTCAAGATTGTCGAAGCCAACGATCGAGATCTCCCCGGGGACGGCGATTCCGGCTGCGTGGCAGTATTTGATGGCGCCGGCTGCCAGGATATCGCTGCCGCAAAACACCGCGGTCGGCCTTCGGTCTTCTTCCATCAGTCGCTGCATGGACGTCCGGCCGTCATCGAGCCTGTAGGCCCCCTCCACAATCGGAACCATGGCGCGATCAATGCCTGACCGTTCGAGTTCGTGCAGAAAGCCGTCCCGGCGACCCGCCGCGCGATCGTTGTCCTTGGTGATGCCCGCGATCATGCCGAATTGGGAGTGGCCGAGGTCAAGCAGGTAGCGTGCCGCCGTGCGCCCGGCCTTTTCGTTATCGAACCCGACGGCGGCACCCAACTCGGTCGCCTTCGAGGTGCCTGCCCTCGAAGACGAACGGCTTGGTGACGACGCCCACGGTGAGAATGCCGGCCCGACGTACGGCGTGGGCAATGACGGGTGCTGCCCCGGTTCCGGTTCCGCCTCCCATGCCCGCCGTCACGAAACACATATGGGTGCCGGCGAGATGGTCCATGATCTCATCGATCGATTCCTCGGCGGCCGCCTGCCCGAGTTCGGGGAGGGAGCCGGCTCCCAACCCCGCTGTCGCGTTGGCGCCCAACTGGATCAGGCGCGATGCCTTCGACATGGCAAGCGCCTGGGCATCGGTGTTCGCAACGACGAATTCCGCGCCCTCGAGATTCTGGAGGATCATGTTGTTGACGGCGTTTCCACCGCCTCCGCCCACGCCGATCACGGTGATCCTTGGCTTCAGCTCAATGATGTTGGGGATGGCAGTCATCGCGAATCTCCATAAGATTCACACCCACCAGTCTTGCCGGGGATGCGCGGAACATACGAATCTCGGAAACTTCCGTTTCCGGCAGGGAATAGGGCCGCGATCGCAAGCGGCCGGATTGCCAAGGGGTCAGCGGTAAAGTTTCAATCACCGGCCGCTCCGGTGCTCGCGCCGGTCGGATCATCCCGTCCAGCGCTGGAACAACGCACTGGCGTTGACCCCTCCAAAACCGAAGCCATTGCAGATCGCGTGGTCCATCTCCATTGGCCGGGCCTGGTTTGCGACGAAATCGATCCCGTCGCCGGCCGGATCGGGAGCGGTCAGATTGAGCGTCGGCGGCGCAACCTGATCCCTGAGCGCGAGGATCGTGAAGATGGCTGCAAGCCCGCCGGCGGCTCCCAGCAGATGTCCGGTCGCCGCCTTCGTTCCGCTGACAGCTATGCTGAAATCCGCGCCAAAGACCCTTTTGATCGCCTCGATTTCCCCCGCATCACCGACCGGCGTGGAGGTGGCGTGCGCATTGAGATGGCGGATTTCCCGTGCCGAAATGCCGGCTTGGGTGATCGCGATCTCCATGGCTCGGCGCGCACCGTCGCCATCCTCGGGACCGGACGTGATGTGATAAGCGTCCGCCGTCGTGCCATAGCCGACAAGCTCGGCAAGTGGTTTGGCGCCGCGCGCAAGAGCGTGGCTTAATGCCTCGACGACCAGGATTCCGGCTCCTTCGCCCACGATGAAGCCGTCACGCAGCATGTCGAATGGACGGGAGGCCTGGTCAGGACGGTGATTGAAGGATGTCGAGAGAGAGCGTGCTGCTGCAAAACCGCCGAGACTGACCGCATTCATGCAGGCTTCGGTTCCGCCGCACACGGCGATGTCGGCTTCATTGGCGCGGATAAGACGCGCCGCATCGCCGATCGCCTGAATGCCGGCTGCGCACGCTGTCACCGGAGCGCCAAGCGGGCCTTTAAAACCATATCGGATCGAAATTTGCCCCGCTGCCATGTTCACCAGGAACGATGGCACGGTGAACGGCGAGAGACGCCGAACACCGCGCTGGTCGACGGTTCTCACAGCTTCGGTTATGGCGGGAAATCCTCCGACACCCGAAGCGATGATCGTCGCGGTGCGAGCCCTGTCATCGTCCGAGACTGGCTTCCAACCCGCCTGGGACAGCGCCTCTTCTGCCGCCGCCAGTGCGAAGAGAATGAAGCGGTCTGCCCTGCGCTGTTCCTTCGGAGCCAGGATTGTGTCGGGATCAAACCCAGCCTCGGGGTCTTCTTCCATGGACGGCACCACGCCGCCGATCTTCGCCGGCAGTTCGCCCACCATATCATCCGGAAGCTTCCGAAGCCCCGAACGACCGGCCAGCAGACGCGACCAGGACGCTTCGACATTGGCGGCAAGCGGGGTGACCGCGCCCATGCCTGTAACAACAATCCGTCGCATCTGTTGTCCTATCGCATGGATGCGTCGATCGCGCTGGCCACGCCGTTCAAGCCGCAACTGCTTTGCGAACCTGATCGGTCGCGGCATCCAGAAAAGCCTGCGCGAGGTCGGGGTCGTTGACCGCCCGCGAGAGGAGCACCGCACCGACCATCGTCGAAAGAATGGCCATGGCCTTGCCGCTGGGCGCATCGACGTCGGCCTCGCCAATCCAGGGGCCAAGCATCCCGAGGTATTCTCCGATCCCCGCTTCGAATGACGCCTTCACCTTATTGCCCTGTCTGGCGGCATCCGAGCCGAGCGCCACGACCGGGCAGCCCTCCATCCTCTCTTCGCGATGTCCCCTGCTGAGATAGAAGTCGATCACCGCGCCAAGCGGATCCTCAGGTTTCGCCGCGATGGCAGCCAACCATCTGCGGGTCGCATGTTCCATCGCCCGGCTAGATGCCTGTGCAGCCAAGTCCTCCTTGGATGCGAACTGCTTGTAGAAAGCGCCTTGGGTCAGCCCGGCACCCTTCATCAGATCCTTGAGGCCGATGCCATCGAAGCCGTGCTCGCGAAAAAGGCGACTTGCCACATCGATCACGTTTTGCCGGTTTTGCTCGGCCTGGCTGCGACTAACTCGCATCATCGATCTCCTTTTTAGATTGCGTTCGTAATCAATAGCATGTATAGCGTACGAACGCAATCTATTTCGACATGAGGCGATGGGCATGAAAAAGCGACTTGTCATTGGGCTGGGGGGCATCCTGGTCGCGGGGTTAGGGGTGGGCGCGTTTGCCACACTTCCCATTCGCACGCAGGCGGCATCCGCCGCGGGCGACCCGAGGCAGGAAGCACCGATCGTCAGATTGGTGACAGCAGTGCCGGTGGCCGGATCCGAACGCGGCTTCACGGGCACAATTGCCGCGCGGGTGCAGAGCAATCTTGGTTTTCGCGTACCCGGCAAGATCGTTCAGCGTCTGGTGAATGTCGGTGAACGGGTCAAGGCGGGTCAACCGCTGCTGAGGATCGATGAGACCGATCTGGCCCTTGCGCTCACCGCCAAGCGCAACGCGGTCGCCGCGGCACGCGCTGTGCTGGTTCAGGCGAGCGCGGACGAAAAGCGCTATGCCGTTCTGGTCAAGAAGGAATTGGCAGCAACCCCGCAGCGCTACGAGCAGGCGAAGGCCGCGCTGGATACCGCGACCGCACAGCTCGCCGCCGCAGAAGCGGAAGCGAAAGTCGCGGAGAACGAAGCGGCCTATTCCGTCCTGGTGGCGGACGCGGATGGGACGGTGGTCGAAACGCTCGGCGAGCCGGGACAGGTCGTTTCCGCCGGCCAGACAGTGGTTCGGATCGCCCAGGCCGGCCCCCGTGAAGCTGTGGTCGCGCTTCCCGAAACGATCCGGCCGGCGATTGGCTCGGCGGCCGAGGCCGGCGTGTACGGCGCCGCTGGACGCTATACAGCGCATCTGCGGCAGTTGTCGGATGCCGCCGATCCCCAGACCCGTACCTACGAGGCCCGCTACGTGCTCGACGGCGAGGCCGCGGCAGCACCGCTTGGCGCGACCGTCACCATCCGGATTGCAAGCCAGGCCAGCCAGCCGGAAGTCCAGGTCCCGCTGGGAGCCGTGCTCGATGACGGCAGCAAGACCGGCGTCTGGGCCCTGGATCGAGCTACCTCGACCGTACACTTTCGGCCCGTCAACCTTGTTCGTGTGACCAGCGAAACCGCCGTGGTCTCCGGACTGAGTTCGGATCAATCGATTGTTTCGCTCGGCGCTCATCTCCTGAAGGAGGGGGCCCGCGTCAGGACTGCTTCCGAGAGCGGGAGCAACTGACGATGAACCTCAATTTTTCCGCGATCGCCGTTCGCGAACGGGCCGTCACCCTTTTCTTCATCATCCTGCTGGTCGCGGCCGGCGCCTACGCCTTCCTCATGCTTGGGCGGGCTGAGGATCCTTCCTTCACGATCAAGACCCTCACGGTCACGACCGTATGGCCGGGCGCGACGGCGCGCGAGATGCAGGACCTCGTCGCCGAACCGCTGGAGAAGCGGCTTCAGGAGCTGACCTGGTATGACCGGGTCGAGACGACGACACGACCAGGCTATGCGTATTTGACGGTTACGCTGAAGGACAGCACACCGCCATCCAGCGTGCAGGAGGAGTTCTACCAGGCCCGCAAGAAGCTCGGGGATGAAGCCCGCAACCTGCCGCCCGGCGTGCTCGGTCCCTTCGTCAACGACGAATATTCGGACGTCAGTTTCGCCCTTTATGCGTTGAAGGCTCAAGGCATGCCGATGCGGGAACTCGCCAGGCAAGCCGAGACCATTCGCCAGGACCTCCTGCACGTGCCCGGCGTCAAGAAGATCAACATCCTCGGCGAACGTCCCGAACAGATATTCGTCGAGTTTTCCTACGCCAAACTGGCCACCCTCGGTGTGTCGGCCCAGGATATCGTTGCCGCCTTGCAACGGCAGAACACCGTCACACCGGCCGGCTCGATCGACACTCAGGGGCCGCAGGTCTTCATCCGGGTCGACGGCGCCTATGACAGTGTCCAGGCGATCGCCGACACGCCGATCGTCGCCGCGGGACGGACGCTGAAGCTCTCCGACATCGCCGAGGTCCGCCGCGGCTACGAGGATCCCCCCACCTACGTCATCCGGCATCAGGGCGAGCCGACCATCATGCTCGGGGCGGTGATGCAGGAGGGCTGGAATGGTCTTGAACTCGGCAAGGCGCTGGAGGAGAGGTCCGCTTCTATCGCACAGACGCTGCCGCTCGGGATGACGCTGGCCAAGGTCAGCGACCAAGCCGTGAACATCGACTCGTCGGTCAACGAGTTCATGCTCAAATTCGCTATGGCGCTCGGTGTGGTGCTCCTGGTGAGCTTGCTCAGCCTCGGGTGGCGCGTCGGCATCGTCGTGGCTGCCGCCGTCCCCCTGACGCTCGCCGTGGTGTTCCTCATCATGCTGGAAACCGGCCGGTTCTTCGACCGCATCACGCTCGGCGCCCTCATCCTGGCGCTCGGCCTTCTCGTGGACGACGCCATCATCGCCATCGAGGTGATGGTGGTGAAGATGGAAGAGGGCATGGACCGCATCAAGGCGGCGGCCTATGCGTGGAGCCATACCGCGGCGCCGATGCTGTCAGGCACGCTCGTGACGATCGCCGGCTTCCTGCCGGTGGGCTTCGCGCGTTCGACGGCCGGCGAATACGCCGGCAACATCTTCTGGGTCGTAGGCTTCGCCCTCATCGTCTCCTGGATCGTCGCTGTGGTCTTCACGCCGTATCTAGGCGTCAAGATGCTGCCCGCGATCAAAGCGGTCGAAGGCGGCGTCCACGCCATATACGACACACCGAACTACCGGCGCCTTCGCCGGCTCATCACCTTTGCAGTGCGCCACAAGTTCGTAACCTGCGGTGTCGTCGGCATCGTTTTCGCGCTTTCGGTTGTCGGCATGGGCGCGCTCAAGCAGCAGTTCTTCCCGACATCCGACCGCCCCGAAGTGCTGATCGAGGTTCGCCTGCCGGAAGGCACCAGCATCGAGACGACGACCGCCACGGTGGAGAAGCTGGAGCACTGGCTTGGCGACCAACCCGAGGCCAAGATCGTGACGAGCTACGTCGGTCAGGGCGCTCCCCGCTTTTTCTTCGCGATGGCGCCGGAACTGCCTGATCCTGCCTTTGCCAAGATTGTCGTGCTGACACCGGACGCGGAGGCACGCGAGGCTTTGAAGCAGCGACTCCGTGCGGCGGTGTCACAAGGGCTTGCGCCCGAGGCCTATATCCGCGTTACGCAGCTTGTGTTCGGCCCCTACACGCCGTTCCCGGTCGAGTTCCGGGTCATGGGACCTGATCCCGCGCAACTATACGCCATCTCTGAAAAAGCCCTCGATATCATGCGAGGCGTTCCGGACGTGCGGCAGGCCAACCGCGACTGGGGAAATCGCACGCCCGTACTACGCTTCATCCCGGATCAGGATCGACTCAACCTCATCGGGCTGTCGCCGGCGGAGGTGGGCCAGCAGCTGCAGTTCCTGCTCACCGGTATCCCCGTCACGCAGGTCCGCGAGGACATTCGCAATGTCCCCATCGTGGCACGCAGCGCCGGCGGCGAGCGGCTGGATCCGTCGCGTCTGGCGGATTTCTCGCTGATGAGCCGGGATGGCCGCCAGATTCCACTTGACCAGATCGGTCACTCGGAAGTCCGCTTGGAAGAGCCGATCCTGAAGCGCCGCGATCGCACACCCGTCATCACGATCCGCTCGGACATCAACGAGGCAACCCAGCCTCCGGAGGTCTCCAAGCAGATCATGACCGCCCTTCAGCCGCTGATCGCATCCCTTCCGGCCGGCTATCGCATCGAACTGGGTGGATCGATCGAGGAGGCGATCAAGGCCAACACCGCGCTGGGTAAAGTCTTCCCAGCCATGATCGCCGCCATGCTGATCGTCATCATACTGCAGGTGCGATCCTTCTCGACGATGGCGATGGTCGTGCTGACGGCGCCGCTCGGTCTTGTCGGCGTCGTGCCCATTTTGCTCACCTTCAACCAGCCCTTCGGATTCAACGCCATTTTGGGCCTGATAGGACTGGCTGGCATCCTGATGCGCAATACGCTGATCCTGACGGAACAGATCAAGGAGAACCGTGCTGCCGGCCTTGACGACTATCACGCCGTCATCGAGGCCACGGTGCAACGCACGAGGCCGGTGATCCTGACCGCACTTGCCGCCGTGCTGGCCTTCATCCCCCTCACGCACTCGGTCTTCTGGGGATCGATGGCCTACACGCTGATCGGCGGCACGGCGGCCGGCACGGTGCTGATCCTGCTGTTCCTTCCAGCACTCTATGTAGCGTGGTTCCGGATCAAGCCGACTGCGGATGAGTCCCATGAGGATTCGACGAAGGAACCGGAATTGCAACCAGCAATGGCGGCCGAGTAGGGCTCCGTTGTCGGAGGAGACGATTCAAGTACTCGCCCGCTGGCTTTGCCTCACATAGGCAAGGCCAGCCGTACGATCTTACCTACCGATGATCGGACACGCGAGCCCGGCGGGTTGGATTCATCAGCTCAGGAGATGTCCATGAATCGTCCGGTCCGAACGCGAACCGATCCCGACGAGGTGCGCGCGCGCATCCTGGAGGTGGCGGAAGAGCACTTTCGCCGCATCGGCTACCATAAGACGTCGGTGGCCGACATCGCCTCCGAACTCGGCATGAGCACGGCAAATGTCTACCGTTTCTTCCCCTCCAGGGACGCAATCAAAGAATCCATCTGCGGGCGAGTTGTGAACGAGGTAGCTGACATCGCCCTCGCAATCGCACACACGAACGCGCCGGCCGGGGAGAAACTCGGCCAGCTACTGACCGCCGTTCACCACCACAAGAAGATGACGCTGGTCAAGGAAAAGCGCATGCACGACCTGATTGTCGCCGCCATGCAGGAGAACTGGGCGATCATCAAGGTGCATATCGAGCGCATGGTAACGACTTTAGGGGTCATCATCCGCGAGGGCATCGAATCGAGCGAATTCAAAGTCGATGATTCCGCTGGGGCGGCGCGTGCCGTCCACACCGCGTTCGCGCCGTTCCTCCACCCAATTCTGATTGAGCACTGCCTCGAACACGGGGAGGATACCGAAGTGGGCTTGCGCGAGCAGATTCGATTTTGCCTGAAAGCTCTTGGCAAGTCAGCCTAACATGCCAGCACAGACCTTTCGCTGCGCTAGTGGAAGCTGAAGTCGAAAATAGGTGGTGGTTGCATGCGGGTGTGGTGGAATTGGTAGACGGCTGGATTCAAAATCCGGTTCCGCAAGGAGTCGGTTCGATTCCGACCACCCGCACCACCTCTTCAGAACGAGCAGATTTGATTTAGAGACGGACAACAGCACCGGTGTCCCTCGAGCGCCGTGCTTGGTCTGACGTTGGCGCAAGGCGTTCGAGGCAGCGCAAACAAACCCTATGGAGAGCCGACGCCGCGAGCGCCCTCGGAACCGTCAGCTTACCCTTTATTCCTGGTCCAGGATTCGCGCTGGGCAAAGACGCGCGTGACCTCGGCCATGTTTTCCGTGCCCCAGGAGCAAAGCGGCACCAGCGCCTCGGCAAGGCTCCTGCCCAGCGGAGTGAGGCTGTAGTCCACCCGCGGTGGGATCTCTCTGTAATCAGTCCGCTTCACAAGACCGTCGGCCTCCAACTCTTTGAGTTGCTGGATCAGCATCTTGTCGCTGACGTCGCGCACGGCTCGCCGCAGCTCGCCGTAGCGGGTCGGGCCGTCTTGGGCGACGAAGTACAGGATCAGTGGCTTCCACTTGCCGGCGATGACCCGCAGCGTCGCGTCGAGACCGCAGGTGAAGCCGGGCAGCGTCGGGGTGCAGGTCTGGGCCGGCGGCACAGCGCGCGCTGGCGGCAAGGTCGGTTCCGAACGATCTGATGACATTTCTAGATACTTACCAAAAGGTGCATACTTGTCAATAGGTGGGTGTGCCGCCAGCTTAGTGCAACCTCAATGAAGGAGCACACCATGAGCAGGCTACAAGGTAAGACGGCAGTGATAACGGGCGGCGGAAGCGGCATCGGACTCGGGGCTGCCAAGCGGTTCATCGACGAAGGCGCGTTCGTCTACATCTTCGGACGACGGCAGGAGACGCTCGACGCTGCCGTGGCGCAGTTAGGGTCCTCGGTGCGCGCCGTTCAGGGCTCGGTTACCGATTTGTCCGACCTCGACCGGCTGTACGAGACGGTGAAGGCCGAACGCGGCAGTCTCGACATCCTGTTTGCCAACGCCGGGACCGGCTCGTTCGCATCGCTCGGCGAAATTACGCTCAAGCACTACGACCAGATCTTCGACATCAATGTGAAGGGGACGATCTTTACCGTGCAGAAGGCCCTGCCGCTGATGACTGATGGGGCGTCGATCATTCTGACCGGCTCCAGCACGGGGGTGATGGGGACGCCGGCGTTCAGTATCTACAGCGCGACCAAGGCCGCGATCCGCAATCTGGCCCGTAGCTGGGCGCTGGATCTGCGCGGCACGGGCATCCGTATTAATGTGCTGTCCCCGGGCCGACCACGACCGAGCTGGCGCTCGAAGTCTTGGGTGAGGAAGGGATTGCCGCGATGGGCGCGTCGACCGTGCTCGGCCGCATGGGCGACCCGTCGGAGACGGGAGCGGTCGCCGCGTTTCTAGCGTCGTCGGACAGCAGTTTCATGACTGGCGGCGAGGTGTTCGTCGATGGTGGCCTGGCGCAAGTCTGAGGCCTTGACTGTCCGAGCATGAGGGTTTCGTGGGCCGGAATCGGAGCCCTCATCGCGCTGCGTCGAACTGCAAATTTCAATGTAGACGCTACGCTCTCAGCCCGGCCCATTCGCGCAACCGCATGTTCGCAGGGGAGCGGATGCGGTCAAGCAACCAACGAGCGGCCCGACCAGGAAGGCTGTCGGCCTTGTAAATGGCCTGCATCGATAAAAGGCCGCGTCTAGGTCCTTCCAGCAGGATCTGAACAAGCTGTTCCGCTACGAGTTCATCAGCGACGATCGGCAATGGCATATGTTCCCAGCCAAGGCCGGCGATTAGGTTGGCGGAGTTCGCCCTTCCTTGCCGGCTTGGACAGGTCGATTTGAGGGATGTGTTGGCGGGCCGTGGGGCTTCCGAACTAACTCCCTGCTGCCCGAGGATGATGTTCTTCATCGAAGGTGCGGCGTGCGTCTTCGATGAGAGGCCAGTGCTCCCTTATCCAGCTGGTGAAGCCCTCCAAGGCTGGCAACAGGCTCGAGCCCATGTCGGTAAGCTCGTACTCAACGCGCGGTGGAACCTCCGGAAAGTAGTGTCGGACAAGGAAACCATCCCTCTCCAAGTTTCGGAGCGTCACGGTCAACATACGCTGTGGGGCGCGCAGGGCTTCAGCCGCGGTCCTAGCTCTGTTTCCTCGTAGTTGCGACCATGGATTGTGTTGACCATAAGTATCCTCCGTGTGCCCCAAGTACAGAAATGTGCTGTCTTCCGCGGGCTTCTGCAACAGTATACATTCGTAACCATCGAACTGCGAGATGGTTGGAACAATGCTGCTGTATCAGTTTCGGAAGGGTACAAACCCTCGACGGGTCATCATTTACCTGGCGGAAAAGGGGATCGACGTCCCGCGCTACGAACTCGATTATGCGAACGGTGAACACCGCTCCGCCCGTTACGTGAACATCAACCCGGCGGGCCGGGCCCCGATCCTGGTGACCGACTCAGGTCTTGCGATCACAGAGTCGGCGGCGATCGTCGAGTATCTGGAGGAACTCTATCCCGACAGGCCGATGATTGGCTCGGACCCGCTGTCCCGTGCACGGGTGCGGTCTCTTGAACGGCTTGGCAATGATCTGATTGCGCGCGGTCAGTTGTGGCTCTGGAACCGGACCGACGCCTTTCCAGCAAAAGAGCCGGTTCCTTCCCAGGAGATGGCGGATCGCACGCATCGCTATGTATCGGAACTTCTCGATGTGCTGGAGAAGGAGATCGGGGAGAACGCTTTCCTAGCTGGTGCTGAGCCGACGATCGCGGACTTTACGACTTTCACGATCTTTCAGACAGCACGCGAGAGGTTCGACCTGCTATTCGGAAATTCTCATCCGCGTCTCGACGCTTGGTACGACCGCTTTCGGGCACGTCCGAGTGCAGATTACTGACGACGCTGGCTTCCGGTCAGAAATCACGGAGTCCCGCATGTTATATTCGTATAAAATTGGCGATTGATCTTCTGCGTATTGGTGTTCGCGGCTGTCTATCCACTTGTGACAGCGCTAAGTTACCTGATGCAGGGGTCGGCCGAGAACTGGCCGATATGGCAGCGCCATCTTGTGATCGTGCCGGTCATCGTGCTGGCAATGGTGTTTGTGATCATTCCGGCCATACAAGCGTTGCTTAATCGCTTGAACAATGACGGCCACTCGCCGGAACGGTGCAACGAGTCACCTAAATCTTAGTTTCCCAAGAACCCCTTTGCTTCGCGGTTTCACCAAGTGCCGTAGACCGTCGGCAGGGTTAGCCGCCTTATGCCCCGATATAGGCCGCCAGTTCGTCAGGCGTTCCCTTCGGAAAAGCTTCCTTCAAATGTTCGAGGAAAGCCGACACGCGAGCGCTCAAAAGCCGCCGTGACGGATAGAGCGTCCATAGGGCTATTTCTGGTCCGTCCACATCACCCCAGTGCACGAGTGTGCCAGCAGCCAAGTCGTGACTTACGAGTGAAATTGGAAGGCGAGCGGCGCCGGCGCCAACGCGAACCGCATCGCGCACCATGATCATTGATGACAGGCGCAGGATCGTATCCACAGCGACGCGCGATCTTCCCGCTGATGTCGTCAAATCCCAGACAGCACTCTGATCGCCCGCGCCGCGCACCACGGCCGGGACAACCACATTACCCCTTGGCCGCGTCACGGCCGGACTCGCCACAGCCACCAGCCGGTCGCGCAAAAAGATGCGTCCGACAAGACTTTCATCTGGCTCCGGATTGACCCGGATCACCAAGTCGTACGTTTCCTCTACCATGTCGACTGCTCGATCTTCGGTCGTGATTTCCAGCCTCACTTCTGGGTATTTGACCGCGAACTCAGCGGCGAGCTTTCCCATTGCAATCTGCGAGAAGAGCAGTGGTGCACTGATGCGCAATCGGCCTTGCGGCCGGTCCCCACCCGAGGCGATCGCCGCCGCGGTTTCGTCGAGCTCGGTAAGCAGCGCCCCCGTCCGCTCGTAGAGCGCCCGTCCTTCCTCGGTGAGCTTCAGCGCGCGACCCCCGCGCTCGAACAGGCGCAGGTTGAGGCTGGCTTCCAGTTCCGCGACACGCCGGAACAGGGTTGCTTTCGGACGCGCTGCGGCCCGCGCGGCCCGTCCGAACCCGCCGTGCCGGGCAACAAGGTTAAAGTCAGCGAGAGCAAGTAGATCCATTTGTTCCACTCGTGAGACGGTCTGTCCAAATATAACGTCTATTGCCATGAATGTGGATCACTAATTTACAGGGTGTCTTTTGCCCCCAAATCGGAGTGATCCCCATGACCATCCTCGTAACCGGCGCGACCGGCAATGTCGGCCGCAACGTCGTCGAACAACTCGTGAACCGTGGCGCCGATGTGCGCGCTCTGGTCCGCGACCCGTCCAAGGCGAGTTTCCCGGCCAGCGTCGACGTCGTCCAAGGCGACCTGCTCGACGTCGACGCGCTGCGCAGCGCCTTCTCGGGCGTGTCCACGCTGTTCCTGCTGAACGCAGTAGTGGCAGACGAATACACCCAGGCGCTGGTCGCGCTGGCCGTTGCCCGCCAGGTCAAGATCGAGCGGATCGTATACCTCTCGGTGATCCACAGCGACGTGTACGTGAACGTGCCGCACTTCGCAGGCAAGTTCGGCGTCGAGCGGATGGTCGAACAGATGGGCCTCAACGCCACCATCCTGCGCCCGGCCTACTTCATGGACAACGACATCACGATCAAGGACGTGGTGAGCGTCTACGGCATCTACCCCATGCCGATCGGTAACAAGGGCCTCGCCATGATCGACGCGCGCGACGTCGGCGAGATCGCCGCGATCGAGCTGATCCGCCGCGAGCAGTCTGCCACGCCGCTGCCGCTCAACCGCATCAACCTGGTCGGCCCGGACACGCTGACGGGCGCCGATGCCGCAACGATCTGGACGGACGTCCTCGGGCGCCCGATCGTCTACCCGGGCGATGACACCGCGGCGTTCGAGCAGAACCTGCGGCAGTTCATGCCGAGCTGGATGGCGCTCGACATGCGCCTGATGGCCGAGCGCTTCCTCACAGACGGCATGGTCCCGGACGCCGGCGATGTCGATCGGCTGACTACCCTGCTGGGCCGTCCGCTGCGCTCCTATCGCGATTACGCCGCCCAGATCACGGCTTGATCGCCGCGGGCTACGGCATCCCCATTCAAGGAGACAAACCATGATCTATTCGACCGCCACCGTTCCGGTGAACCCGGACGGCGAAACCAAGCTCACCCGTGAGCAAGCCTGGAAAGGCCTTGAGCTGAAGGCGCGCGATGCGAAAGCGCCCTGCTATCCACGCTGAAGCGCATCCGCGAGATGCTCGCGGACGGCAAGCTCTGACCCTCGACAACTGAACAGCGGGACCACGTCCCCACGCGTTCCGCCACCAGCGACATCCACGCAAGAGCCGCCCCCACAACCTGTTTTGAAACGTACAAACCCAGAAGGATTAATCCCATGCAGACGACCGGAAACACCATCCTCATCACCGGCGGTGGAACGGGGATCGGCGAGGCGCTCGCTCACCGCTTTCACGACCTCGGCAACACCGTAATCATCGCGGGCCGACGGATCGAAACGTTGGAGAAGGCGATCGGCGATCGGCCGAATATCCACGCTCTGACGCTCGATATGGACGATGCCGCTAGCGTCGCGGCTTTTGCCGAGAAGCTCGTCACCGATTTTCCAAGCGTCAACGTGCTGTTCAACAGCGCCGGCATCATGCGCATGGAAGGGCCGCTCGATAAATTCCGCGATCTGAGCGATGCGGAGGCCTCCATCACCAGCAATCTGCTCGGCCCCATTCGGGTGACCAATGCGCTGATCGAGCATCTGGGCCGCCAGCCCAATGCGGTCATCGTCAATATCAGCTCGGGTCTCGCCTTCGTGCCGCTGGTGATCGCCCCGACCTATTCGGCGATCAAGGCTGCCATCCACAGCTACACGGAATCCCTCCGTGCCGTCCTAAAGGGCAAGATCGAGGTCATCGAGCTGGTTCCGCCCGCCGTGCAAACGGACCTGACCCCCGGCCAGAAGACGAACGAGCGCTTCATGCCGCTCGACACGTTCGCCGATCAGGTCATCGCGCTCTTCCAACAGACGCCCACGCCGCGCGAGATCTTGGTAGAAGGCGTCGACTTCATGCGCAATGCCGAGGCTGAGGACCGCTTCGACGATACTTTGGCGGCGATCAACCCGTCCTCAAGTAGAGGCGCGAAAACCGAGCCGCGACTGCGCAAGGCGCCGAAGCCTCGAGCTTCCTATTCAGGGCTTCGTTCGTGTCTCAGGGGCGGACGGTCTGTTCAAAAACGCAGGCTGCCGCCCATTGCAGTGCTGTTACCTCTAGGGCCACACCATTCGGGAGAAATGTCATGACGGACGATACTGATCTTCACCGCGCCGCACGGCTGAAAGTGGCGGTCACGCGAGAGGTGTTCATCTCGCACGCGATCCAGGACGTCTTCGACTTCGTTGCGGCCGAAGACGTCCTGCCTAAGATCCTGACGGGCTACGGGATGGTGCCCGGTGTTGCGTCGACCTCGGACATTTCGGGTCCGTGGGATCGTCCCGGCTCCCACCGGGTCGTTCATCTGGCGGACGGCAGCACCGCGAACGAGGGCCTGACGCACTACGACCGGCCCTCCTACTTCGCCTATCGGGTGAGTGATCCGAGCTTTGCGCTGAAGCACCTCATGACCGAAGCGCGCGGGCAATTCTGGTTCGAACCGGCTAGTGGCGGCACGCGGGTGAAGTGGACCTACACCTTCCAGGCGAAGAATCGTCTCACCAAGTTTCTGCTAACTCTGTTCGTGAAGAGCCAATGGAAGGGCTACATGGACGTCTGCCTGGCGAACGTCATTGAGCTTTTCGCCGCATTACCGACCGCTGTTCCCGCACGTGCACCGGGGAAAAACAGCAGCGCTGGCGGTCTAACGTCCCGATGAAAAACAGGACCTGAGCGGATGTTCGATACCAAGGTAGCCATTCTCGTCCTCGACGATCTCGAGGTGTGGCAGAAGCTAAAAAAGGGGTTTGTCTACCGTGCGACGGAGTGTCGCAAACTTAACAAATAAGACCTTCATCCCTTAAAGCCTCGCAAAGTTGTCTGGGTGCAGAATAGGAGCCGCGTCTACAACTGCTCGCGGCGCCAGTGGCGTACAAAAAGCCATTTGTGAATCAGCACGGAAGATTGATCCCTTGCCTTTGCTGCATAAAACCTTGATTTGCATAAATGAAATGAAAACCAGGCGTAGTCACGATCGCCGCCGATGCTGACGCCACCCCGATTGCGAAATTGTTAGCAAAGTCACGAACTTGTTGCCTTTGGGCCGAGGGATCAACCTTCCGTGCCGATTCACTGATGCATCTGGAAAGCATCGGGTGCGTTCTCGATTATCAGGCTTCGACCTGTCACGACTGAACAACCCGAATATTGACGCGCCGCTCCTATATCCCCTTCAGGAGGGGCGTTTCGTCCAGCACCTCGACCATATATTCAATGAAGGCACGTACGCGGTGTGGCAGCGGTCCGCCGCCGACATAGATGGCATGGACCAGTTCGAGGTCGCCTGGATTGCAATCTTCGAGTAGTGGCACGAGCCTTCCCTCGGCTATTTCGGCGGCGACATGGAAAAGGCCCAGCCGTGCAATGCCGGCGCCGGCAAGTACCATCTGCTTCATGGTCTCGCCATTGTTCACCACGAGGCTTCCCGTAACTGATTGGCCGATATCCCTGCCTTCGAAGCGGAAGGGCCAGGATGGCCGGGTGCGGCGAAAGTTGAATGTCAGGCAGTCGTGGCGTTCGAGATCGGCCGGCGTCGCAGGCCTGCCATGACGCGCGATGTAGTGTGGAGCGGCGCATACGACGCGCCGGCTGTGCCCGAGTTTCCTAGCAATCAGACCGCTGTCCGCTAAATTGCCCATGCGGATGGCGACATCGGTCTTCTCCGCGACGAGATCGACGATCCCATCCATGAAGCTCAGGTCGACGACGAGGTCGGGGTTGCGTGCGAGGAAGGCCGGCATAACCGAGGCAACGAACATGGTGCCGAAGGGGATCGTGGTGTTGACCCGCAGCCGCCCCCGAACCGCCCCGCCAGACGCCTCCTGATCGGCGTCGTTCAGATCCTGCAAGATCCTCAGCGCGGCATGATGATAGGCCTCGCCTTCCTCGGTCAACCTGATGGCACGCGTCGTGCGCAACAGAAGGCGCGTGCCGAGGCGCGCTTCCAGCCGGGCGATCAGCTTGCTCACCGCCGACGGTGTAATGTCGAGCTTGCGCGCCGCCGCGGAGAAGCCGCCCTCCTGCACCACGCGGGCGAACACCTCCATCTCGCCTGACCGTTCCATCAGTATGCGCGGCATTGATGATCTTCATTCACAGGTGCATATCCTGTATTGGCAATAGTTCTCCTGACTCTCAAATCATAGATTGCCTCCAGACACAATCTGGAGACGTTCCATGGACCTGCAACTGAGGGGCAAGACCGCCCTTGTCACCGGCGCCACTGCCGGCATCGGGCTCGAAATCGCCCGCGCACTCGCGCTCGAAGGCGCAATCGTCATCATCACCGGCCGCGACCGGGCGAAGCTCGATGCGGCGATCGCCACCGTCAAGGCGTCAGGCGACAAGGCCGTCAGCGGCATCCTGGCCGACGCCGCCAGCGCCGAGGGCGCATCCCTCATCGCCAAGGCCGCGCCAGCGATTGATATCCTCGTCAACAATCTTGGCATCTACGAGAGCAAGCAGTTTGGCGATATCACCGACGCGGACTGGAACCATCTGTTCGATATCAACGTGATGAGCGGCGTGCGCCTGTCTCGCGCCTATCTGCCGGGCATGCTGGAGCGGAGCTGGGGCCGGATCATCTTCATCTCCAGCGAATCCGGTCTCGCCGTCCCGGCCGACATGATCCACTACGCGACCACCAAGACGGCGCAGCTCTCGATATCGCGCGGGTTGGCACAACTTACGCGCGGCACCAACGTCACGGTCAACGCGGTGATGCCGGGGCCGACCCGTTCGGACGGCATCGAGACTTTCCTGCGCAGCCAGGCGGGCGACCCGTCCGCACCGATCAAGCAAATCGAGGCCGAATTCTTCGCCACCGCGCGCTCGTCTTCGATCCTGCAGCGCATGGTGGAAGCGGAAGAGGTCGCCAGCCTCGTCGCATATCTCGCCAGCCCACGCTCATCGGCCACCAACGGCGCCGCCCTGCGCGCCGAGGGCGGCCTCATCAACACCATCGCCTGAGAGAGGTTTTCGATGTCACAGTCACCGCTTACCGTCATTGCCATCACCACAGCCAAACCGGGCAAGGAGGCGGCGCTCGGCGCCGCCCAGGAAAAGCTGGTCGCAGAGACGCTGCTCGAAGACGGCTGCCTGCGCTACGAACTGCATCAGTCGCTTGATGATGGCCGGATCCGCATCTTCGTCGAGACATGGGAAAGCGAAGCTGAGTGGCGCGCCCATATGGACGGCGCTGCGATGCAGCGCTTCCAGGCGAGAGGCGTCGGTGACTATTTCGCCGATTTCGCCCTGCATCGCCTGACCAAAGTCGCAGGCTGACATGGGGCATCCGTCATCCGAACACGGTGGTGCTCGGGTCGGGATATATGCCGACGGACCTGCGCGCAATCCCGTCTAATCCCGTGCAAAAAGAGATTCCATCATGGAACGACGGCTACTTACCGTTCTTTATGTGACGCACGACCAGATCGAGGCGATGACCCTCGCCGACAGGATCGTCATCATGAAGGACGGTTACATCGAGCAGGTTGGGTCGCCGGAAATGGTGTTCACGCAGCCGCATAATCTGTTCGTCGCGAGCTTTATCGGCAGTCCGTCGATGAACCCTCTTCCGGCGACGGTCGAGACGGCTGACGGCGAGCCGGTGCTGGTTTCCGGGTCGCTGCGGATACAGGCGCCTGATGTGATGGCCACCGCCCTGAAGCCGACGCAGCGCGTCACGATCGGCGTGCGCCCATCCGATGTCGGCCTGGGGAACGGCAATACACCCGGAAACGGCTACGACGCAGCGATCGAGGTCGTCGAGTATCTGGGCACCGAGGCGCTCCTCAATGTCAAGGTCGGCGGTCAGGAAATGGTGGTGCAAATTCCGGCGTTGGCCAGACGACGGGCAAAAGAGCGTTCGCATCGTTTTTGATCCTGACAAACTGCACATTTTCGACACGCAAAGGGGCCTAGCCATTCGGCCTTGAGCCTCGCCAACGCTATCGATTCTTCTGGAGGACGCCATGGGGCGCGAGATCGTTTTCACCGGAAGGCGAAAATTCGAACTGCTGGACTACGACGATGCGCCGGCTGCGCCGAACGAGGTCCGTGGCCGCACGCTCGCGACCCTGGTCAGTCCTGGCACGGAACTCGCATGGGCCGATGCCGGCGATTTCCCGGTTCGCCCCGGTTACGCGGCCGTATTCGAGGCCGAGGACATCGGGGCGGCCGTCTCCGGCATCAATCCGGGCGATAGGCTGCTGTGCATGGGCGCGCATCGCTCCACTCAGAAGACCGACGCCCGCTACCTGCTGAAATTACCCGACGGCGTGTCGCCTGAAACGGCGGTTGTTGCCCGTCTCATGGGCGTATCGATGACCACATTGATGACGACCGCGGCACGGCCCGGGGACAGAGTTATCGTCTGCGGGGCAGGCCCTGTAGGCTATCTGGCGGCACATCAGTGTCGAATTTCCGGATACGAGGTGACCCTTGTCGAACCTGACGAACGACGGCGCGTCCAGGCCATCAACTCAGGCATTGCCGACACGCTTTCAGCTGTTCCGATTGGTGACCCGGCCTATGCGGGCAAGGTCGCGCTGGTGATCGATTGCTCGGGACATGAACAGGCCGTGCTTGACGGCTGCAAAGTGGTGCGCAAGCGTGGCGAAGTCGTGCTGGTAGGCGTGCCGTGGAAGCCTCATACCGGTGCGCTCGCCCACGAGATTCTTCACGCTGTGTTCTTCAACTATGTCATCTTACGCAGCGGCTGGGAGTGGGAGGTTCCTCTGCTCTCGCGCGGCTTTGTGTGGGAAGAACTATACGACGGATACAACAACGCGCCGCACAGCACCTATTCCGGCTTGGCCAAGGCGTTGAAATGGCTGTCCGAGGGCCGCGTTCCCCTCGATCGCCTCGTGCGCAGCCTACATCCCGGAGATCCCTCCGCCGTCTACAATGCGCTGATCAACAGAGAGATCGATGAACCCTTTGTGGTGCTCGATTGGAGCCGAGTCAGGTGAAAAGCGCGTTCTGGAACGGGCCACGGTGACCCATTGTCGATCATCTTTGTTCGACCATAAGGGAAGGATCACGTGAGTTGATCCCGAGCCCCACAATTTGACCAGCTGGATAATGTCGAACCCACGGGTTGCTGTCTCAATCGCTCCGCGCGCCGAGCCATTCCTGATTTGGTGGCAGCCGGGAAGGACGAGCCGAACAAGATCGCGGCGGCGCCAACAAAATGCAATCTCCAAGCCAATCAATCGACGGCGAACATGTCAGAAACCTGGCCGTCATCGCCGCCAGCAAGTTTGTTTGTGTTAAAACGAGATTGTTGGTGTTCTGACAATCTGTCGATCTAGTCGAGATCTGGGAGCTTGCGATGCGCGGCTCGCCGTCGGTTATGAACGGAGTTGGTGCCAAACGGCTAGGTAACTTCGTTTTGCTTTGAGCGAGCAAATAGCACGAAATTCGTCGCGAAAACACTCTGGACTTCATGGAATACGTTGTGGCATACGCGGTCGAGGAGCCACACGGAGTCGCGGGATCCCCACTGAAGGGGCCGCGAAACGGATTTGGTGGCTGGATGCGGGTGTGGTGGAATTGGTAGACGCGCTGGATTCAAAATCCAGTTCCGAAAGGAGTGTCGGTTCGAGCCCGACCACCCGCACCACTTCTTAAATCAATGGCATTCGGCAGTCAGGCGGTTTGAATTAAACCCGGCTCCTCGGGCATCGGCAACGTCACATGCGCCCTCCGAAAGCGAAGGCCTCGCGTTCGAATCGCGGCGAGGCGCCAACATTCTTCAGAGATTCGAACTACGAATCTGGGGGTTGGAAGTCACAGACAAAGCGGTTCTCGTGACCGGGGCCAATCGCGGCCTCGGCAAGGCGCTGGTCGAGGAAATATTGAAACGGGGTGCGAAGCGGGTCTATGCCGGCGCGCGCAAACCGCACGCCCACGCAGATCGGCGCGTCACGTCGCTGATCCTGGACGTGACCGATGCGGCGCAGATTGGGGCGGCTGTCGAGCGGATCGGGTCTCTCGACATCCTCATCAACAACGCTGGCATCGGGCTCTACGACGACCTTGGCGATCGTGCTGCGCTCGAGCGACACCTCGCCGTCAACCTGCTCGGCGTGCATGGCGTAACCCACGCATTCCTGCCGCTGCTCACGCATTCGCAAGGCGCCGTGGTTAACATCCTATCAGAAGCGGCTCTCGTTCCGTTTCCGATTATTCCGTCATACTCGCTGTCGAAGGCTGCCGCGTTCTCCATGACGCAATCGCTACGTGCTCTCGCCGGCGCTCGTGGCGTGAGCGTTCATGCAGTCCTGTCCGGTCCCATAGACACCGACATGAGCAGAGACGCCGACATACCGAAGAGCTCCGCGGAGAGCGTCGCGAAAGGTATCCTGGACGGCATGGAGCGGGGGGAGGAGGAAATTTTCCCTGATCCAAAATCGGCCTCCATGGCCGAGAGCTGGCGCGGCAGCGCGTTCAAGGCGCTCGAACGCCAGATGGCGGCTTTCGTCCAAGCCATGCCCGCCAAGTCATAGGCGATCGGCGCCATCGTTGCGCTGCCAGCATTCGCAATTCAGCGCCACCCAGTAGAGAGGAAAATCATGCTGTTGAACGCAACTTCCATGGTTTCACCAGCGGATGACGATGACTTTCTCGGTCCCGTTTGCGAGTTCGACAGCTTCGGTGCCATCTGGTTTGCGGCTTTGGATTTTGGCGCCGTCGACGACTTCAACGCCAACAACATTGACTCCAAAGGCTTCATCGATTTCGGCGGCACTGACCAAGGTGTCCGGTGGCAGGTCCTTTACTTGATCCAACAACTCGCGAAGCGTCATGGCGAATCTCCTTGGCGACAGCAGGAATAGGAGCAGCATGCTTTCGCCGCACATCCGGAACCATGTCCCTTGAGAAAGGTTCCCGATGAAAGTGCCAGACCCATCGCAGAATGGATGCGCGCGGCAATCCGCCTCGTCCCGGGCATCTCGCCTATGGTAAATTGCCCTAGGCTGCCGACGCGTCGCCGGTTCGACCCGGCTGGGGGCACCGTTTTCTTCCGGGGAACCTCGAGAGTTTGGTTGGACGTTATCCCAGGAGCGTCCTCTGGGATAACGTCTTTGAGGTCCGGCTGCCCTTCCTGGTAAGCTCGGATCGTAGCCTGAGCCGCTGTTACATCGGCCCCGGCACCATCTTGGTGGGCTGCTCCGGCATCGGAAACGCATAATTGTCGCATTTCACGTCCGGGTTCGTCGGGCTGAACATTCCGAGCGGGTTGTCCTTGAACAGCCAGGCGTGAAGATCGTAGTGGTGGAACTCCTTCGGGATGAGCGGATAATGCCCCTCCATCGGTCCCTGGAACGTCTGTCCGAAGAGCTTCGGCGGCTCCTTGGTGTCGGGCGTCAAGGGCACGAGCCATTCCGCGCCGACCAGGCGCAAGTCGCCGCCGACCGGCTCATAGATCAGCACATTGGGACGCGTCGGATCCGCGGTCGGGCCGATAGTCGTGACGTTGACGAAATGGATGCCCATCGCGCCCTTCGGGTAGTCCATCGCCCCTTCTACCTTTTCGCCGCTGTAGAAGACGCATCCAACCGTCGATAGATAAAGCTCGCGAATGGCAACCTTGTAGTCCTCATACCTGGACAGCGATTGACGCAGGGCATCGATCTCGGCCTTGTCGGGTTCGGCGGCCCGAGGAGTGGCGGCGTTCAGACACGCGCCAATGAGACCTGCCAAGGCGACGATACCGATACGCCTGAGGTGAGTTGTTTTCATCATGCATTCCTCCCAGATTTTTTCTTCTGGCCGTGCAAGACCGAGGCGGCAATGATGCTACGCGCGGCCGAAATTGATCGCCTCATCCCTATTGGGACTGCGTCGATGCTAATCCTTTCCGCTGATCGGGAGAATTAACCCTGACGACCTAGGCCCGAGCAGGCCCAGCCCATGGCGCGGGAAGACCCCAGACGGACAGAAACCAGAACAGGTTGGGCCTCGGCGTTATTTTGCTGGACATTGATTTGGCCGCAGCCGGGAAGCAGCATTGCCTACGCCTCGAAAGGGTATCGGGAAACGCCCGCTTCACTATATTAGTGTGCGCTAATGATATATGATTGCCACAAGTGTCATTGGCGTTTGGAGCCGTTCGGGTGCACGCGGTCGGAAAACGATGGATGGAGGCCAGCTTGGCAGGCGTGATCGCCACGGCTGCAGCACTTGGGAGTGTTTCGGCATTTGCGCATAGTTCCGATGGCGGTTGGACCTATCCACCGGCCTGCTGTCACGGCGATCCGCTGACAGGAGAGTGCGGCAAGATTCCCAGCATAACCGTCACACCGCGGCCAGATGGCTATGTGATCGTTTTGCGGCCAGGCGACCATTAGAAGGTCACTCATCAGGACCGATATTTTGTCCCCTACGATAGCGTAATTCCCTCCGGCGACGACAATTTTCACATCTGCCTTCATCCGACCGAAGAACACGAAAACTGCTTCTTCGCGCCGGCAGACGCGATTTAGGCGAATACTCCTACCGCCGCCGTAACAGGCTCTTCATCCGGTTGCGCAGCAGGCGGGCCATGTTGCGGGTCTCGCGGTAGAGGTGAAGCTGCGAGGCTGCCTGGCGGGCGGGGCGGTCAGCATCCGGCGTCAGCCCGATCACCAGCGTGCCCATCGGCTTGCGTTCCGTCCACAGCCGGCTCATCACCGGATGGTCGGGCACGGCGCAGGAATCGGTCATCATGATGTTTGGGTCGTCGAGATGCTGCCTGGTCACCTCGATCATCAGCAGCGTGCCCGGCGAATAGGCGGCGAGCGTCTCGTCATAGGCGGTCTTCCAGGTGTAGGCGACGCCGGCCTCGACGAAGACGACCAGGCAGGCGATGGTGCGGCCGTCGAGCGTCAGCGAATGGATGCGGCAGAGATCCTGCTCGGCCAGCCGATGCACCGCCTCGCGGGCGAAGGCGGCGCGGTAGCGGTCGATGGCCATGGCGGTGCGCTCGCGGCCTTTCCAGCCGGCAGCTTCCAGCGTCAGGAAATTTTCGATGGCATGGCGGATCTCGTCCGGCCCCCGTGCAACATGATGTTCCAGCCGGCCGAGGTCGGCGAGGCGGCGCTTCAGGCGGCGGAATTCGCGATAATGGTGCGCGCGCAGCGAGGTTTTCAGATAGTCTTCGCCGTCGAGCGCGCTTTCGAGCACCGGGCGGTCGGCCTTGCCGGTGGTGACCAGCGTCAGGCCGCGCGTCTCGGCGACGCTGGCGAGCAGGCTCGCCACCGGGCCGTCCAGCCGAATATCGGGCAGCACGAAGACTTTCGGCAGCTTGAGATGCGGCCGCGACAGCATCGAGAAGAAATCCTCGATGACGCCGATCGGATCGTCGCGGTCGACCAGCGGCGTGCCGATCGGGCCGAACGGGCTTGACCAGGTGCGCATGACGGGAACGCCGAGCGGCATCGCCGGCCGCTCGACCGAGAACGGCACCAGCAGGCGCAGCCGGTTGCGATACTGGTCGCCGTCGCGGATGACGGCCAGCCGCACCTCGCGGTCCTCCAGCCTGGGCATTGCCGGCGCCAGGAAGCGCGGATTGAAGAAGACATTGGGCTCGATCGTGCGGGTGCAGAGATAGTCGAGCTCCTCGACCAGGTCGAAGCCGGCGGAGGCCGGATAGATGGCGAGCTTGCGCTCGGGCCGGTTGTTGGCGAGGATCTCGATATGGGCGGGATCGGCTTCGCGGGCAAGCCCGGCCAGGCCGGACACCATGGCGCCGGCCGGGCCACCGCTGGTTTCCTCGAGCAAGGGGACGGCAGCCATCAGGCGGCTCCTTTGGCGGGTACGAAAATGACCATGACGATGCCGAGCTTGCGCCAGACCGTGAAGGACAGCGCGCTCGCCTCGAAGATCATGGCGAAAGCGGTGGCCATCGCCGCGCCCCACAGGCCGAAGAGCGGGATCAGCACGACGTTGAGGGCGATGTTGAAGGCCAGCGTCATGGCGTAGACGGCGGCGCAGATATTCTGGTTGCCGCTCATGGTGAGCAGGCTTTCGCAGGGGCCGACGGCGGCCCGCGCGACGACGCCGAACACCAGCAAAAACAGCAGCGGATAGCCGGCGGAAAATTCGGGACCGAACAAGGTCAGCATCGGCTCGCCCAGCGCCAGCACCAGCAGCGCCATCGCCAGCGACGGCCAGAAGGTCCACGACACCGTCTCGCGGGCAAAGGCGGCGAGCTTCTGCGGCTCGCCATGGGTGAACTGCGCATAGCGCTGGGCGACGCCGGCCTTGACCGCGAAATAGACGAAATGCACCAGCGCCAGCGTCTTGACCGTGGCGAAATAGACGGCGACGTCGTTGGGATCGAGATAGGCGCCGACCATCAGCACGTCGGCATTGGTGAGCAGGAAGAAGAAGCTCTCGACCAGGAAGATCGGCAGCGACACGATGAACCATTGGCCGAAATGCAGCTTCATCGGCCCGGCCGGGATCCTTTTGTCCATGCGCGACGTCACGCCGACGAGCTGACCGAGCGTGGTGGCATAGGTGGCGGCGATCGCCGCGAAGATCGCCGTTCTGGCGTCGGGCGCATAGCCCACCAGCAGCATCAGCGCCATGAACGCCAGGATCAGCACCGGCCGCACCAGGAATGTCGGCGACAGCGCAAACAGCGCCCAGGAATTGGCCCGCGCCAGCCCTTGCAGAAGGTCGGACATGGCAATCATCGGCAGGCAGATGATGCCGAGGATGAACGGCACGACATAATAGGCTTCGATAAAGGGCGACAGCAGCCAGACGGCGAGCGCGCCGAGGCCGGCGATCGCCGTGGAGGCAATCAGCACGAACAGCCGGCTGGCCCGCACGATGCCGCGCAATTCGGCCATCATGCCGCGCTCGCGATATTCGGGTATGAAGCGGATGACCGAGGTGTGGAAACCGAGGCAGGCGAGATTGCCGACGATGACCATGGTCACCCAGACGAGGACGAAAATGCCGTATTCGAACGAGCCCATCCAGCGCGCCATCAAGACCTGGCTGACGAAGGCGATGACGGCGCTGACGATGCGGACCGAAAAGGCGATCAGCGACATGCGGCCGGCCTCGCCGCGCTCGCCGGCGGTGAACAGCACGGCATCGATCAGGCCAAGCAGCGGCCTCATGCGCAGCGCAAGGCGCTGCGGCAGGAACCGCCCGGCTGTCGTCGCCGCGGAAAAGCGCACCCAATACTCTCCGTTTTCCGCCAATTTACAGGGGCTGGGTGTAGCGAAAACACATTAAGAAACGGTTGGGTGGGGGAGCCCTTCGCCCCGTCTCTGTACGGGGAGAAGGTGCCGGCAGGCGGATGAGGGGCGGGCGCGCTGCTTCATATTCGCGCAACTCTTCACCCTGCTCGGTAGTGTCTCAGTTTGAAATACGCGGAAACGCCTATCTCGTTTGCCCCATAAACGCCTATATGCTTAGCGGAACGCATGGCAGCAACAATGGTCTACACTGTCATCTGGTATGGAAGGCAGGGCATCGTCGACAAGGTGATCTTCGACGACGAGAAGACCGCGAAAGATCATGCAACCTCCATGTTCCAAACCCGAAAGGGAGACGATGGAATCGTGTCCGTTGAAGTTCGTAAGGACAACGGCGCTGTCGTCTTTAGCCATGCGGAGAACTAGGAATGCCAACCGGACCTAAAGGCCAGAAGCGCTCCGCCGCAACATCGGCAATGCCGTTCGCGTCATGCGCATTGCCACTGACGAGGAAGCCGACGACGTGACGGCAAAGACCTGCCGCGAAAGCGCGGGGCGCGAAAGGCGGCAAGAAGCGGGCCGAGAATATGACGCCAGAGCGTCGCGCTGAGATCGCCAAAAAGGCTGCGGAAAAGCGATGGGTAGGCGCTAGGAATAATTTTCGGAATAATTTTCTTCATTTTCGTCGCGCGGTGATGTATCCTGCCAAACAGAATCAGGCAGGAGAGATTGGCCCGTGGAAATTGATATCGGCATCATCATGGATCGGCTGTCGCCATATCTGGACTGTATCGACGCCATCCTGCGGCATGGCCACACGACCTATGAGCGTTATGCGCCTGAGATTGTCTTGGACCACGACGCCAGCACTCAGGCTCACTGCACCTTTCGGCACACTTTGGCGGAAGCTCACAGAACTCTGGATGACTTGCCAAATGTCCGGCACATGGAAATCCGGGGGCAAAATCTATGGCTAATTGAGACCGCCAATTCAGTCATACGTTTTAAGAAGACGGACGAAGATGGCGTGTCGTCCAACTATCCAACACCCCAAGCCGTTGCATTTGATGACGGTGACGAACTGCCTGGGCTGACCCCCATGCCAACGAGGCTGACCGCCGGCTATCTTCTTGACGCCACTGGCACGGGGTTCATGCGGTCGCAGATATCGTTGCCAACGAATAAGGGCGCGATGTGGTGTGCAGCGATTGTTCCGTTTGAATCGAGAGCAGCCGACGAAACTGCTTGGCATGAGGTTACCCGGCAGCGCCGGTTCTAAAATGCAGCAGATTGAACTTTTTAATCGCCACATGATGGCGCTCGCTCGCGATTCTCGCGGGATTAATCAGTCTGTGCTTGCCGACAGGATGGGCGTGGCCCAAGGCACGATTTCAAAAATCGAGGCCGGCTTGATGGCTGCGCCAGAGGACTTTGTGGTCGCCCTTGCCGGCACCCTCGGCTATGAGCCCGATTTCTTTTTCGAGACTGGCCGCCCGTACGGCATGCCGCCCTTCCATTACAGAAGGCGGAAAAAGCTCGGCCAAAAGCCGCTCGACAAGATGATCGCGGAAATGAATATCCGCCGCATCCAACTCGGCATCCTCCTAAAATCCGGTGGTGTCAAAACGAACGGCTTCATTCCGGAGATTGATCGGGATGAATATCAGGGCTCGACTTCTCGCGCTTTCAGCATTGAAGATGCTGCTCGGCACTTGCGCGAAGCCTGGATGCTGCCGGATGGTCCCGTTGAAAATGTTACCGCTTTGATCGAGGACCACGGAGGCATCGTGATCCCATGTAATTTTGATAGCGACTTGATCGACGCTGTCAGCCAGCGGATTGATGGCCTTCCGGTACTATTCTTCGTGAACATAAATGCTCCCGCAGATCGGATACGGCATACCCTCTGCCACGAACTTGCGCACATGGTTTTGCATACGACCACATTTTTGGATGATGAGGTCATGGAACAAGAAGCCGACCAGTTTGCCGGGGCATTCCTTTTGCCGGCGAAATCCATTCGGTCTCAGTTGACCAAATTTGAATTCCGACAAATTGCCAATATGAAGAAATATTGGAAGGTCTCAATGTCCTCCATAGTCATGAGGGCAGACCGTTTGAACTATGTAACGCCATATCAAAAGAAATCGTTCTTTATACAGATGAGCAAGCTTGGATATAGAAAGAATGAACCGTATGAACCTCCCAAGGAATATCCGATTAAGGTAAATAAGCTTGTGGATTACCACAAGAATGTATTGGGATATTCTGATAGGGAATTGGCGAAAGCGCTGTACATTTCTGAGGCCGAGTTTGAGCGTATGTACGGTTCAAAAATGCTCGGCCCCCATGGCGCGGGAGGTCAAACAGGGAGGCCCGCGCTTCATATTGTAAGGTGAACGGTCTTTCGCAAACTCTCTGATCAATGGACGATATTTGCAAAAAGATGGGCGCCATAGCACCAAAGCCAGGCAAGCGTGGCCCATATAAGAAAAGCACAGATTAGGTGTTTTCTGGTTCTCTCATAGCCTCCAGTGAAAAAATATCGATCAACCTGATCGCAGCATCTGCCGAAATAGGCTTTTGCAAGAATCTCTATCCCAGAAGAGGGATGCGTGGAATTCAACCAGTTAGGTGACCTCGAACGCCGTGCCCTGCGTCCCGGCAACGTCCACAGTGCCGACAACAGGAAGGATGTTCTGGCACCACTGACCAGCTCACAAAGAAGCTCATCAAGATCGGTGCCGAGGTTATCAGCCATGGGCGTTATGTCGCCTTCCAGATGCGGAGGTCGCTATCCCGAGGCAACTCTTCACCGACATCCTGCGGCTGATCGCGGAACTCCGGCCATCGCCCCATCCGTCACCGGCGTGACCGGCCCGGTTGCATGCGTTCCAGCAAATCCAGGGGAGAGCTATGCCTTGAGGAAAGCGAAATCGACATCCTCGGCCAGCAACGGGCAGACATCACGGCTTTGGCGGATCACCAACGCCATTTTTGCCGGGGTCTGGTCTTGCAACTGGTGCCAGTTTGCGCAAACCTCAGTCTCAACAGACCGGTAATCCGGTGGATGCCTGATTACCTGAATCTGGGAGGGGCGAAGTGTTAGGCGAGCCCATTACCGTTCTGATGGTCAATGAGTATCCTGACTACATTGATGCACAAGTATGGGCTGCTGAGCTGAAAACCCGTGTGCCGCAGCTGGAGTTCAGGCTTTGGCCAGACGCCGGGAACAAAAGTGACATAGATATTGTGCTGATCGACAAGGGCGCCAGTCCTGGCTTTTTTGATGCCATGACGGGGCTAAGCGCCGTCGTCTATTTGGGAGCCGGTGTCGAGGGTATTGATCTTCAGAGCTTTCCCAAGAGTGTTCAGCTCATCAGGCTCGCAACGCGTGAGCAGGCTTCGGAAGTGGTGCAGTACATCGTCCTTCGCGTTCTCTGTCAGCAACGGCATGTTGCGGATTACGTGAGTCTACAAGCCCGCAAGTTGTGGAATCCGATCGCGCCGCGGAAGATCTCCGAGACAAGAATTGTTGTGCTGGGTGCGGGCCGGATCGGTGGCTGGGCCGCAAAGCTGTTTGCGGACTTGGGCTACGACACAGCAGTCTGGTCTCGTCATCAAAAGACGCTTCCTGGTATACACAGTTACTTTGGCCGTGCCCAGCTTGCGGACGCACTCACAAGTCGGGACTACGTTATCTGTTCACTGCCCCTGACTGGTGACACTCGTGGGATACTGAACTCCAGTGCCTTTGGAAAAATGAAGCGAGGTGCCTACCTTGTGAATGTCGGCAGGGGCGCGCATGTCAACGAAGCCGACCTGATCCGCGCTCTCGACGAAGGTCAGCTTTCTGGTGCTTGTCTTGACGTGTTTGAGCGTGAACCGCTGGAGGCTTCATCGCCCTTGTGGACTCATCCCAGGGTGACCATCACACCTCATGTCGCGAGCTTCTGGGTGGATTCTGGAATCGACCAGGTCGCCGATCTCTGCGGTCAAGTTGCAAGAGGAGAGCCGCTGTCCAACAAAATCGACCTCGAACGGGGTTATTGAATCGAAGTAGTGTCTTTACCCACTTAAGCAGCTTCCGATCTTATGCAGCGCGGACCTCAGCGCGTGCGTCACCCGGCTATTAGATTTCAAACTGAAACACGTATTTTGGTGTCGGCGGGACAGCGCCCCTCTCTGGCGTGCCGGCCATCTCCCCCTCAGGTGGGGAGATTGGCTAATCGCCAACGCTGGCGCCGGCCCTCATCCGCCCTTCGGGCACCTTCTCCCCGTATGACGGGGAGAAGGGGAGTGGGTGCTTTACGCAAACGCCCCATGACAATGCTTGTACTTCTTCCCTGAACCACAGGGGCAGGCCTCGTTGCGGCCGACCTTGCCCCAGGTCGCCGGGTTGTTCGGGTCGCGGTCTTCGGGGGCGACGGTGGCGTTGGTCTCCTGGCGGACCAGAAGTGCGGTCTCGCCGCCGTCGAAATCGTCCTCGCCGGTGAAGCCGTCGATATGGCTGCCGAACATGTCGGGGGCTTCGGGCGGCGGCGCGTCGGCCGCCTGGCGGACCAGTTCGACGCGCATCAATTGCGCGGTGACGGCCTGGCGCAGATTGCCCAGCATTGCCTGGAACAGCTCGAACGCCTCGCCCTTGTACTCCTGCAGCGGATCGCGCTGGGCATAGCCGCGGAAGCCGACGACCGAGCGCAGATGGTCGAGATTGACGATGTGCTCGCGCCACAGATGATCGAGCGTCTGCAGCACCACCGAACGCTCGACATAGGTCATCACGTCGGGACCGAAGCGCTCGGCGCGCTCCCTGGCGGCGGCGTCGGCGGCTTGGCTGATGCGCTCGCGGATGTCGTCCTCGGCAATGCCTTCTTCCTTGACCCAGTCCTCGATCGGCAAATCGAGATTGAGGAATTCGGCGATCTCGGCCTTGAGGCCGGCGACGTTCCACTGCTCGGCATAGGCGTTTTCGGGGATGTTCTTGGCGACGACCTCCTCGATGACGCCCTCGCGCATCTCGGTGATGGTCTCGGACAGGCCTTCGCCGTCCATCAGCTCGATGCGCTGCTCGAACACCACCTTGCGCTGGTCGTTCGAGACGTCGTCATATTTCAACAGGTTCTTGCGGATGTCGAAGTTGCGGGCCTCGACCTTCTTTTGCGCCTTTTCCAGCGCCTTGTTGATCCAGGGGTGGATGATCGCCTCGTCTTCCTTGAGGCCGAGCTTCTGCAGCATGCCGTCCATGCGCTCGGAGCCGAAGATGCGCATCAGATCGTCCTGCAGCGACAGGAAGAATTTTGACCGGCCGGGGTCGCCCTGGCGGCCCGAGCGGCCGCGCAACTGATTGTCGATGCGGCGCGATTCATGGCGTTCGGTGGCGAGCACGTAAAGACCGCCGGCGGCGAGCGCCTTTTCCTTCAGCCGGGCGATGTCGTCGCGGATTTCCTTTTCCTTGGCCTCGCGCTCGGGGCCGGCCGGCATGTCGCCAAGCTCGTCGGCGATGCGCATGTCGGCATTGCCGCCGAGCTGGATGTCGGTGCCGCGGCCGGCCATGTTGGTGGCGATGGTGATGGCGCCGGGTTTGCCGGCCTGGGCGACGATCGCCGCCTCGCGCTCATGGTGGCGGGCGTTCAGCACCTCGAAATCCTTAAAACCTTCCTTGCGCAGGCGCTCGGCCAATTGCTCCGACTTTTCAATCGAGGTGGTGCCGACCAGCGTCGGCTGGCCCTTGGCGCGGGCTTCCTTGATCTCCTTGACGATCGCCTTGTATTTCTCCTCGACCGTCCGGTAGACCTCGTCGTCCTCGTCAATGCGGATGACCGGCAGATTGGTCGGGATCTCGGTGACGTCGAGATTATAGATGTTGGCGAATTCCTCGGCCTCGGTCAGCGCCGTGCCGGTCATGCCGGCGAGCTTCTTGTAGAGGCGGAAATAGTTCTGGAAGGTGACCGAGGCGAGCGTCTGGTTCTCCGGCTGGATCGCCACATGCTCCTTGGCTTCGAGCGCCTGGTGCAGGCCCTCCGAATAGCGGCGGCCGGGCATCATGCGGCCGGTGAACTCGTCGATGATGACGATCTCGCCGTTGCGGACAATATAGTCCTTGTCCTTCTGGAACAGCCGGTGCGCCTTCAGCGCGTTGTTGACGTGGTGGACGATGGCGACGTTCTCGACGTCGTAGAGCGACTCGCCCTTGAGCAGGCCGGCATCGCGCAGCATGTTCTCCAGCTTCTCGGTGCCTTCCTCGGTGAAGATCGAGGTTTTCTGCTTCTCGTCGATCTCGTAGTCCTGCGGTTGCAGCTGGATGATGAAGGTATCGATGGTGTTGTACATTTCCGAACGGTCCTCGAGCGGACCGGAAATGATCAGCGGCGTGCGCGCTTCGTCGACCAGGATCGAATCGACCTCGTCGACGATCGCGTAGCTGTGGCCGCGCTGCACCATCTGGGCGCGCTCGTATTTCATGTTGTCGCGCAGATAGTCGAAGCCGAGTTCGTTGTTGGTGGCGTAGGTGACGTCGGCGGCGTAGGCGACCCGGCGCTCCTCGTCGGACAGGCCATGGACGATGACGCCGACCTTGAAGCCGAGGAATTTGTAGACGCGGCCCATCCATTCGGAGTCGCGCGTGGCCAGATAGTCATTGACGGTGACGACATGAACGCCATTGCCGGCGAGTGCGTTGAGATAGACCGGCAGCGTCGCCACCAGCGTCTTGCCTTCGCCGGTGCGCATCTCGGCAATGCCGCCATTGTGCAGCACCATGCCGCCGATCAGCTGCACGTCGAACGGGCGCATGCCGAGCACGCGGCGGGCGGCTTCACGCACGGTGGCGAAGGCCGGCACCAGGAGGTCGTCGAGGCTGGCGCCGTTGGCGATGTCCTGGCGGAATTTGTCCGTGCGGGCCTGAAGCTCGGCGTCGGAAAGCGCCTGCATCTCGTTTTCCATGGCATTGATCGCCTCGACGCGCGGCCGGGTCGATTTGACCCGACGATCGTTGGAGGAGCCGAAAACCTTACGGGCGAGACCGCCGAGACTGACCATCCAATGGTCCTTTCGATAGCTTCCAAGTCATTGCGACGGGTGCCGGCCGGCCCCATCAAATCCACATGAACGCGGACAAACGCAAAAAGCGCCCGGAAAACGGTTCTGGACGCAAAGTCGTTGGACAGATAAGAGGGGGCTCATTCGATGTCAACGCCGCGCTCGCCCTGTCGAGCGCGCCAAATTCCGCCACAATCCTGCTGGTCTGGAAGCCATTCCGTTCTAGCTACCCCGCTTTGGAGATAATCGTAATGTCCGTATTGTTCCGCCGCGCGTCGCTCGCCAGCCTTGGTCTGGCATTCGGGCTGTCGGCCCTCTCGCTGTCGCCGTTGATGGCGCAGGAAGCCGCCCCTCCCCAGCCGGCAGCACCCGCCCCGGCGGCCAAGCCGGTCGATCCGAACGCCGTGGTCGCCACCATCAACGGCCAGACGCTGACCGAGGCAGACCTTGGGCTTGCCGAGGGCGAGCTGTCGCAGCAGTTCGCGCAGCTTCCGCCCGAGCAACGTCGCGCCGCGGCGCTGTCGGCGGCGATCGAAATCCGGGTGATGGCGGCTCAGGCGGTGACCACCGGCCTCGACAAGGATCCCGAGTTCCAGCGCCGCATGGCGTTCCTGCAGCAGCGCGCGCTGCATGGCGAAATGGTCGAAAAGGGCGTCGTCAACAAGGTCACCGATGCCGAGGTCCGCGCCCGCTACGACCAGGAAATCGCCAATACGCCGCCCACCAATGAGGTGCACGCCCGTCACATCCTCGTGAAGACGAAGGAAGAGGCAGACGCCATCATCAAGCAGCTCGATGGCGGCGCCGATTTCCAGAAGCTCGCCAACGAGCACACCAGCGATCCGAGCGGCAAGACCAGCGGCGGCGATCTCGGCTGGTTCGGGCCCGGCCAGATGGTGCCGGAATTCGACAAAGCTGTGTTTGTGCTGGCGGTCGGCAAATATACCGAGCAGCCGGTGCAGTCGCAGTTCGGCTGGCACGTCATCAAGGTCGAGGACAAGCGCACCAAGCAGCCGCCGGCCTTCGACGAGGTCAAGGACCAGGCGCGCCAGGCGGTCATCCGCGACAAGTATTTCGCGCTGGTCAAGTCGCTGCGCGCCAACGCCAAGGTCGACATCCCCGATGCGAACCTGAAGAAGACGGTCGACGCACTGGAAAGTGCCAAGTAGGCCGGCCTGCGGGCTGAGCCCAGTCCGCAGATTGAGCTACGACAGGGCGCGTTGCCGCCCTGTCGCTCTACCTGGGGGCGCGACCGATGACGCGTCGACGCCTCCGCCGGACCGCCGTGGCGTCGCCGGCATCGTCAGCGACTATGCCTTTCAAGACATAGCGGACCGCCTTGCGTAAGGTCGCTTCGTCCTCGTCCAGGCGGTCTGTCAGAAGATGGGTCCAGGCAAACGAGGCGATCAGGTCGGCGACGACAGTGGCATCGACGTCGGCAGCCGCTTCCCCCCTTGCCTTGGCGCGTTCGACCATCTGGCCGGTATGGGCACGACGCCCTCTCGCGTATTCGGCAAGGGCGGCGGCGGCGTTTTCATCCGACTGTGCCTCGGCGATCAGCGATCTGAACACGCTGCCCGACGATGTGTCGTGCCAGTGCGCGAACAAGCTCTTCAGGAAGCCGACGAGATCCTCCTCCAGGTTCCCGGTATCGGGATTGTCGACGCGCTTTTGCCGTTGATAAACGTCGAGCAGCAGGGCGGCCTTGCTTGGCCACCAGCGATAGATCGTTGGTTTTCCCGCGCGCGCCCGCCGCGCCACCGCCTCGATCGAGAAGCCGGAATAGCCGGCTTCGACCAGCACTGCCTCGGCGGCGTCGAGAATGGCGTCGGCGCTCTCGGGGCTGCGCCGTGCGCCGACCGACCTGCGACCCGGATCAGCGGTTTCGTCCATCTCATCCTCCTTGCCCATGATTTTCAATAGCCATCATACACGGCCTCTTGACGAAACGAAACGATCCGTTTTATATAACGGAACGTTCCGTAACGATAAGGAGAACAGCAATGACATCGACCGCCGCCACGCGTTTTTCGCGCCTGCGCTTCGCCCTGCTGGTGCTGCTCGGCGTCTACCCGCTGATCACTGCCATTCTGTACGTGATCTTTCCGCTGACCGAGGAATGGCAGATCTGGCAGCGCACGCTGGTCATCGCGCCGCTGATGGTCTCGATCATGATCTGGGGACTGATTCCGGGCGTGCAGCGGGCTTTTCGCGGGTTCATCAACCCAGCCGTCCGGTGATGGTCATTTCAGCGCTTGCGACGTTTCCGACGCAACGCGCCACTCGCCGTCAGTCATGACGAGTTCCAGCGTCACCCGTGCCTTGCCGGTCAGGCGCTGCGCCGATTTGTCCTTCGGCACATAGTCGTAGCTCATTGCGAAAACCGCATCGGCGCGGTCCTTGCCGTGCGGCGTCACCTCAAGGCTGCCGGGCTCGAGATCGAACGACCACGACGCCCATTGTGCGAACCAGTCGGTCTTGACCTTGACGATGGCCTCGCTGTCGTAGCGGGTGCCGTAGATGGTGGCGGACGAGCCGTAAAGCCGCTTGACGGTCTCGCGCATCGCCCTGGCATCAGGCGCCAGATAGTCGTCGCGCAGGAATTTCTCGATGGCGCTCCTGTCGCCGACGGAGCGCTCGAGCGCTGCGACCTCAGACGCGGGCGCCGGGCTGACGGTCGGTTTCGGTTGCTGGGCAGTGTCTCCGCCCGGCACGAATTCGAAACGCTCGAGCAGAGATCCCTGCTCCCAGGGACGCTGCGCCTCGCGCGTTTCAGAAACGACGTCGCGGCGCACCGCGATCATCATGTCGTTGATGCTTTGGCCAGGCTCGGCCATATGCCGCAAAAGCGCGGCGGCGAAGGGCGAGTTGCGCCCCGTCCCGTCCATTGCGACAGCGCCGGGCGCCGTCGAGAAGGCGATGAACGAACCGCGCGTCGACTCGAACTGGGCAAGGCCGGCGAGGGCCGTCGCCGACCGGGTCGTGGCGCTGCGGCTGAGACTTCGGGCAAACGGGTTGTTGCGGCAGGCATCGAGGAAGACCAGGCTGACCTTGGTCTGCTGCTCCATAATGTCGAGGACCTCGTCGATCGGTACCGCCTCGAGCTGCAGTTTGACCGGCATATCCAGCCTGGCGTCGACCGGCACGATGAAGTTGCGTCCGTCGACCTGCAGGCCGTGGCCGGCATAGTAGAACAGCCCGGCACCGGCGCCTTGCAGCGCATCGGAGAATTCGCCGATCTTGCGTTCGAGCTCGCGCTTGCCGAGATCGTTGCCTTCGATCACCTCGAAACCGATGGCGCGCAGCTTGTCGGCAATGTCGAGCGCATCGTTGACGGGATTGGCCAGCGTGCCGGCTTCGGCGTAGCTGCCGTTGCCGACCACAAGCGCCACGCGCCGCGCCGTCTGCGCATCCGCCCGCAACAGCAGAAAGCCTAGAAACGCCAGTGCCAAGACCACACGCCTGCCCATGGGCAGGACCATAGCGCTATCGGCCGCAGCGATCCCAACAAATTTGCAACAGCCTTGCTTGCGGCATGAGGCAGTGTCAGGCGTCCGGCACCCGTAACGGCTGTGAAAACGCCTTGCGCCGGCGCGCGCTATCGGGCAAACCGGCGTTCCTTTCGCGATTTTTCCCGCCCCGGGGTCTTCCATGTCCGCACAGGTTTCGCCGCTCGCGCCGAAGAAATATCCCAAGATGCCGGCCATCGAGGGCGCACGCATCGCCACCGCCGAGGCAGGCATAAAATACAAGAACCGCACCGACCTGCTGGCCATGGTGTTCGACGCCGGCACCTCCGTCGCCGGCGTGTTCACCAGGTCGAAATGCCCGTCGGCGCCGGTCGACTTCTGCCGGCAGAATCTCACGGCGGGCAAGGCGCGGGTGCTGGTCGTCAATTCCGGCAATGCCAATGCCTTTACCGGCCAGAAAGGCCGCGCCTCGACGGCACTCACGGGCGAGGCGGCGGCGAAGGCTGCCGGCTGCACCGCGGGCGAGGTGTTTCTGGCCTCGACCGGCGTCATCGGCGAACCGCTCGACACCGGCAAGTTCAGCCATCTGCTGGCCGGGCTGGTCAAGGACGGCAGGCCGGAATTGTGGACCGAGGCCGCCAAGGCGATCATGACCACGGATACCTACCCCAAACTGGCGACCGCAACGGTCAAGCTCGGCGATGCCGATGTCACCATCAACGGCATCGCCAAGGGCGCCGGCATGATCGCGCCCGACATGGCGACGATGCTTTCCTTCATCGCCACCGATGCGCCGATCGCAGCACCGGTGCTGCAGGATCTTTTGTCGCGCGGCACGGCCAAGACCTTCAACGCGGTGACCGTCGACAGCGACACCTCGACCAGCGACACGCTGCTGATCTTCGCCACAGGTGCTGCCGCCAGGCGCGGCGCGCCGGCAATTTCCGACCCCAAGGATGCGCGCCTCGGTGCGTTCCGCCGTGCCCTCGGCAAGGTGCTGAAATCGCTGGCACTGCAGGTGGTGCGCGACGGCGAGGGCGCCCGCAAGCAGGTCGAGGTCACCGTCACCGGGGCCAAATCGGCCCGCTCGGCCAAGCGCATCGCGCTGTCGATCGCCAATTCGCCGCTGGTCAAGACGGCAGTCGCCGGCGAGGACGCCAATTGGGGCCGTGTCGTCATGGCCGGCGGCATGGCCGGTGAACCGGCCGACCGCGACCTTTTGTCGATCTGGTTCGGCGACAACCGTCTGGCGTATCAGGGCGAGCGCGACGCGGCCTATTCCGAAGAGGCGACTTCGGCGTATATGAAGCGCGACGAGATCCGCATCCGCGCCGATATCGGCATCGGCCGCGGCAAGGCGACGGTGTGGACCTGCGATCTCACCAAGGAATATGTCGCCATCAATGGCGATTATCGGAGCTGATGACGTTGGCTTCCAGACATCCGGCAAGCGTGTTGGCGATCGTGCGCCGCTATGAGGCGGCGGGCTTTCGCGCCTGGCCTGCGGCCGCCGTCCATTATGACGGCACCTGGGTGGTGCGGCTGACGGCCGGCCATCCGGCCAAGCGGCTGAATTCGGTCAATCCGCTCGATCCGGGCGACATCCAGCACATTGCCGAGCGCATCGGTCGCGCCAGCCGCCGCTTCGACGCCTATGGCAGGCCGCTGACCTTTCGCATCTCGCCGCTGTCGGGGCCTGATCTTTCAAAGTACCTCGACAGCGAGGGCTGGAGCACATTCGCCGAGTCGCTGGTCATGCGGCTGCCGCTGGCGGACGCCGCGCTCGACGATGCCATGGACCAGATTCCGTTGAAGGACATCAGCCGTTTCATCGGCGCGGCGCTCAAGGTGAGCGGTTCGGATGTGTCGCTGCGGCCAGGCCTGTCGGAAATCGTCGGCGCCATCCAGCCGGAGGCCGGGCTGTTTGCGCTGGAGGACGGCAGCGAGCCGCTGGCAACGTTGATCTGCGTGCATGACGGCGACCTTGCCGGACTGTTCGAGATCGCCACCGACAGATCGGTGCGCAACCAGGGCCATGGCCGCCACCTCATCCGGTCGGCGCTGAAATGGGCGCGGTTGCGCGGGGCGCGGGAAGCCTGGCTGCAAGTCGAGGCGGACAACGCGCCGGCGCTGGCGCTTTACCGCTCGCTCGGATTCGACGAAGTCTATCGCTATCACTATCGCCGGCCATCCGGCGCATGAGCGGTTCGAGCACGGTCGGCAAGCGCCTGCTCCTGGTCGCCGCGTGCGCGCTGGTCGATGCCGACGGACGCGTGCTTTTGGCGCAGCGGCCCGAAGGCAAGCAGCTCGCCGGCCTGTGGGAGTTTCCGGGCGGCAAGGTCGAGCCCGGCGAGACGCCGGAACAATGCCTGATCCGCGAACTGTACGAGGAGATCGGCATCGAGACCGATATCCCTTGCCTGGCGCCGCTGACCTTTGCCAGCCATTCCTACGATGATTTTCACCTGCTGATGCCGCTGTTCGTCTGCCGTCGCTTCCGCGGCATTGCGCAGCCGAAGGAAGGGCAGGTGCTGAAATGGGTGCGGCCGCGCCAGATGCGCGATTTTCCAATGCCGCCGGCCGATGCCCCGCTGATCCAGTTCCTCATCGATCTGCTGTAACGGTCGACCTCCTGTAAACCGGGCATCTCCGCGACGCGATATCAGCAGCGTTAATGAAAGATTTATCTGGCCGTGAAAAATTGACACAAGGCGGTTACGCCGATTCCACCGCTGGGGAGCGATTGCATGAGCCTCGACAAGGACTGGGACTCGCCTTGGCCCGACCGCCTTCCTGGCGCCGCTAATGCCGGCATGGGAATATTGCGCATCACCCTGCTGTTCGGCTCGGCCGCGGTGGCTCTGGCCTTGATCGCGACACCCTACCTCGACAGCCGAACCCGGTCGCAATCTGCCCGCGATAGCTTTACCAGCGGTCTTGACACGATGAGCACCGGCTCGATCGGCAAGCGCGACAGCTACACGCTGCGCAAGAGTGTGCTGCAGCCGCTGCCCAGTTCGATCTGTATGATACGCACCAATGGCAGAAGCAGCGGCGACTGCTGACGTTCGTCGACAGATCTCGAGAATGCAGCTGTTTCACTGCCCGTTAAGCCTGTCGCGTTAACCTTTCTTAAGGGGTCGACGCTAGGTTGCGGCAAGAGGGATCGGCGCCCATGAAAATCTTGCTGCAACGATTTTTAGAAGACGAGAGGGGTGCGACGGCTATCGAATATGGTCTGATCGTTGCCGTGCTGTCGCTTGCCATTGTCACTGGCATCGGCCGGGCTGCCGGCGCGATCGAGTGGCTGTTCAGCGACAATAGCAGCAGGCTTGCCAACGCTTTTGCGCAGTAATCCGCTTACGGGCCGCCGGGATTTTCCAGGATCGTCTTCAGCGATATTTTTGCGGAGCCCGGCTTCAGCGGCTTTTGCTGAGAGGCATCGGGCGCCCAGCCTGACATCCAGACCATCGAGAAACTCGCCCTGACGCGGCCATCGGCGTCCGAAAACCGCTCCGCATAGATTTCGGCGGCGCGCGCGAACAGCGCTCGCGTGCCCGGCCGTCTGCTGCGGTCGATGAGCGCGCTGGTCTCGCCCATGGCGCGCAGATCGGCGATCAGGCCAAACAGAGAATCGTAGCGCACGGTGATCGTCTCGACGTCGGCAACCGGTAGCGCCAGACCGGCGCGCTGCAGGAGCGCGCCGGCGTCGCGGACGTCGGTGAACGGGATGACACGCGGGCTGGCGCCGCCGTAGAGCTCGGTCTCGGCCGCAAGCAGGCTTTCGCGCATTTCGGAAAGCGTCCCAGTGCCGGCGAATGCGCCGAGGAAAAGCCCGTCCGGCTTCAGCGCCCGGCGGATCTGCACCAGCATGCCGGGAATGTCGTTCATCGCCTGCAGCGACAGCAGCGACACCGCAAGATCGAGGCTTTCCGGCTCGAATGGCACGGTTTCCGGCGGCGCCACCAGTCCCGACCGGCCATCCAGGAAAGCGGCGTCGGCCTCCACGCGCACGATTTCCGTCACCTTCCCGCTTTCGGCGAGCACCTCGACTGCTGCCGGCATCTGGCAAAACAATGAGGCTGCGTTGCCGAACCTACGCTCGACGGCGCCGAGCCGGTCGGCAAGATCCTCGGCCGCCCGCCGCATGAGGAAATCCGCCCCGGCGATGGGACGGGCCAGTGCGCGGCGCTTGCGCGCCAGCCAGAGCGAAGTGTCGATTACAGGCTGCAATGGGCAGGTCCTTGTTCTTCGCTCTCTGATATAGTGATGCGGAGGACCAACCACGTGGCCGATCCGATGCCAGAGATCAAGCGTATTGCGATCAAGAGCATTGCCCGAAAGGCATTGGGCTGGCCGGCGCGCCATTTGTTCCCGCCGGTCTGCGCCGGCTGCCGTCGCCATGTCTCGCAGCCGGGCGTATTGTGCGGCGCCTGCTGGCCGAAACTCAGGCTGCTGGAACGGCCGTGGTGCCCGGTGATGGGCACGCCGTTCACCCACAATATGGGCGAGGGGTTCCTGTCGGCAGAGGCAATAGCCGACCAGCCCCCTTCGAGCGCGCGCGGGCGGCGGTCGCCTATTCCGGCGTTGCCCGCCAGATGGTGCAAGGGCTGAAATACCAGGACCGCACCGATCTGGCGCCGTGGATGGCGCGCTGGATGCTTCGCGCCGGTGCCGAGCTCGTCGCCGAGGCCGACGTGATCGTACCGGTGCCGCTGCACTGGCGACGTTTCTTCAGGCGGCAGTTCAACCAGTCGGCGGAACTGGCGCGGGCGGTGGCGCAGCTCGGGGATCGGCCTTTCGCGCCTTCTGCCATCAAGCGCGTAAAACTCACGCGCCAGCAGGTCGGGCTGGAGCGGCCGGAACGCGAGGAAAATGTCCGCGCCGCATTCAAAGTGCCGGATGAGGCGGAGATCGAAATCGCCGGCCGCCGGGTGCTGCTGATCGACGACGTCTACACCACCGGCGCCACCGTCCGCGCGGTCGCCAAGGCGTTGAAGAAGGGCGGTGCCGGCGCGGTCGACGTACTGACCTTCGCACGCGTGCTGCCAGGGGACTTTCGGGCAGACGAATCGGCGCCTATATAGCCTATATGACAGCGGAACGAGGCAGGATTGCTGACCGATGGTCGATGTGACGATCTACACGCGGATGATGTGCGGCTATTGCACGGCGGCCAAGCGGCTGCTCGACAGGAAGGGTGTCGCCTATACCGAGCACGATGCCTCCTTCTCGCCGGAACTGCGTCAGGAAATGATCTCCCGCGCCCACGGCCGTTCCACCTTTCCGCAGATATTCGTCGGCGGTACGCATGTCGGCGGCTCCGACGATCTCCACGAATTGGAGGCGGAAGGACGGCTGGACAAATTGCTCGCCAACGGCTCGACCAGATAAGGACATGACCATGGGTGCTTTCAAGGCGGCGGCGATCCAGATGCGTTCGGGAACCAGCCCGGAGCGCAATGCGGTCGATCTGGAACGGCTGGTGCGCGAGGCGGCAGGCCTTGGCGCGACCTATATCCAGACCCCGGAAATGACCGGCGCGCTGATCCGCGACAGCCAAGCACGGGCCGCCTCGTTCACCTCCGAGGACAAGGACATCATCGTCTCGACGTCGCGGAAGCTGGCCAAAGAGCTCGGCATCTTCCTGCATATCGGCTCGACCGCCATTCTGCGCGCCGACGGCAAGCTCGCCAACCGCGCGCTTTTGTTCGGGCCGGACGGCGCAATCCTTGCCGTCTATGACAAGATCCATATGTTCGACGTCGATCTAGACAATGGCGAGAGCTGGCGCGAATCCGCCGCTTATGAGCCGGGGACGGAAGCCGTCGTCACCGAAATCGAGGCTGCGAAGCTTGGCTTCGCGGTTTGCTACGATCTGCGCTTTCCGCAACTGTTCCGCGCCGAGGCGCTGGCCGGCGCCGATCTGCTTTCGGTGCCCGCCGCCTTCACCCGCCAGACCGGAGAAGCGCATTGGCATGTGCTGCTCAGGGCGCGCGCCATCGAGAACGGCGCCTATGTCGTTGCCGCCGCGCAAGGCGGATTGCACGAGGACGGCCGCGAAACCTATGGCCATTCGCTGATCGTCGATCCCTGGGGGCGCGTCATCGCCGAGGCGGCGCATGACGAGCCGGCGGTGATCGTCGCCGAAATCGACCCGGCGCAGTCCGTCGCCGCGCGCAAGAAGATACCGAACCTCAAGAACGCACGCGATTTTGCGGTCAACGCCGGTTCGGCGGAGGCGCCGCGTCTTAGGGGTGCTGCCTCTTGATCCGCTTTTCCCTGATCTGCGAGCATGAGCACGAATTCGAAGCCTGGTTCCGCAGTAACGACGATTTCGACACCCAGAAGAAGCGCGGCTTCGTCGACTGCCCGACCTGCGGCTCGCACAAGGTCGAGAAGGCGCTGATGGCGCCCGCCGTCTCGACCGGGCGCAGCCAGGAAAAGATCGCGCTGGCCATGGGCGAGGCGCAAAAGCAGGCGCTGGCCCAGCTCAAGGCGATGGCGGAGAAGGTGCGCGAAAACGCCGATTATGTCGGCGACAAATTTGCCGAGGAAGCGCGCAAGATCCATTTCGGCGAAAGCGATCCGCGCGGCATCTATGGCGAGGCGACGCTGGAGGAGGCCAAGAGCCTCGCCGAGGACGGCGTCGAGTTCTTGCCGATTCCAAGCTTTCCCGACGACCGCAACTGATCCGTCAACTTGCTCCGGACATAACGAGGCATCTCTCCGCCAGGCAGCGCCATGATCGTGAAGGTCGGCGCCGCCGCCAGCGACAGCCGACCGGGGGCGCCGCGGGCGGCGATGCTGCCGTCCCCTGCACAAGCGCTCGTAGTTTCAGGCCGAGCAGCAAGGATGGGCCTCGCGGGTAATCGTTTCGCTCCTTCTTTCATGCCTACTGCTTGACGGGCTTGCTTCCGCATATGCTGCAAACTGGCGTTCAAGCGCCTTGACCGCACTGTTGCGCCAGCCTTCCGCCACGGACTCCGACATGGGATCGGGGAAGATTTCCTCCTCGCCGTTCTCCACTCCGTCCAGGATTGCCCGTGCGACAGACTCCGGAGAGGCCTTCGCTATGTCCAGACCCCGTGTCATGTCTGTGTCTACCGGGCCAGGAAGGACCCTGTGGACGCTGACACCCCGTCCGGCCAAGAGGGTGCGCAACGACTGTGACAGGGAGAATGAGGCCGCCTTCGAGACCGAGTAAGCCGGACTGAACGGCACGGCGGCAATCGAGGCCAGCGACAGAATGTTGACGATCGCTCCCCGGGACCGAGCCAGCAACGGCAGCAGAGCCTGAGTCACATCATACGAGCCGAAGAGATTTACGGCGAGCTGTTGTTCGAGCACACGACGGTCGCTGAGGTCATCGAAGGGCGATACGCCGGCGTTGTTGATGAGGATATCGAGAGCATCGATCTTCTCGACGGCTTCCCGGATCTGCGCAGCGTTCGTTACATCCATGGCCAGGGACGTAACACGCCGATCCGAGTGGGCCAGGGGTTTGCGGGTTGCGGCAAAGACGCGCTTCGCGCCTCTGCTCAGGGCTTCCTCGACCAGTGCCCGACCGATGCCCCGATTGGCTCCAGTTACCAGGATAGTTGTACCTTCGATTTTCATTGCGTCTCTCCTAGTGCTTATCGTTGCGTTCGAACTCAGTGCACAATCGCGGCGCAACTCAGGTTGGCTACAGTGGCCGTTCTCGCTACGACTGGGTTGGTGAGATGGACTTAGCGCCGGATATCGAAGCCATGGGAGTGACAAGTGTGACGGGATTCCGATGGACTCGCTGATCACGGCCGCGGCGTACGCGCTCGCGGCGGGCGATCCGCTCGGCGCCTTGAAGCGGGTTGCGCTGCGTGACGACGCGCCGGCGCTTGCGCTCAGAGGCATCGCGATGGCGCAGCTTGGTGACCTGGTTCGAGCGAAGGTTCTCCTCAAGAGGGCGGCGCGCGCATTCAGCCCGAGGGAGGCCGTGGCCCGCGCGAGGTGTGTCGTCGCCGAGGCCGAGATCGCGCTCGTCTCGCGCGACCTCACCTGGCCGGCCAAGGCACTCGACGCCGCGCGGGCGACGCTTGAAAAGCATGGCGACCGCGTCAACGCCGCGCATGCGCGCAACCTCGAGGTTCGGCGCCTGCTCTTGATCGGCCATCTCGACGAAGCCGAGCGCAGGCTGGACGGCTTTGATCCCTCGCCGCTGCCACCCGCATCGCGGGCCGCCCACGAACTGGCTGTCGCCGGCATCGCCATCCGCCGCTTGCGGACCGGTCCTGCGCGCGCCGCACTTGGCGTGGCGGCGCGGGCGGCGCGCGCGGCCGGCATTCCCGCGCTGATCGCGGAGGTGGAGAGCGCAGCGCTGGTGCTGGACACGCCGGCGGCACGCCTTATCGCCCGTGGCGAGGAACGGCCCCTCCTGCTCGACGAGGTCGAAGCGCTCCTGGCGTCGGAGGCGCTCGTGGTGGATGCATGCCGCAATGTCGTGCGGGTCGCTGACACTGTCGTCTCGCTGGCGACCCGCCCGGTGCTGTTCGCGCTGGCCCGTGCGCTGGGCGAAGCCTGGCCGGGGGACGTGGCAAGATCGACGCTTATCGCGCGCGCTTTCCGGGGAAAGGACGCGGACGAATCACATCGCGCACGGTTACGGGTCGAAGTCGGGCGGCTTCGCGCGGAGCTTCGGAGCTTGGCCGATGTGAGCGCGACGAAGCGGGGCTTTGCGCTGGCGCCGCGCCGCGCCGGCGAGGTCGTCGTGCTGGCGCCGCCCGTCGAGGACGATCATGCCGCGGTGCTCGCTTTCCTCGCCGACGGCGAGTCTTGGTCGAGTTCGGCCCTGGCGATTGCGCTTGGCGCCAGTTCGCGTACCGTGCAGCGGGCGCTCGAGCAGCTCGCCCAGGCCGGCAATGTGCAGTCGTTCGGCCGCGGGCGAGCGCGTCGCTGGATGACCCCGCCGGTGCCGGGTTTCCCGACAATCTTGTTACTCCCCGGTCCACTGCCGGGCTACTAGGATACAATCATGGAACGATCCGCAGCCGAAATCCTCCGAGAATACGGGCCCTTTCCGGGTGTCGACCACGTGGACGGCGTTACCTTCGACGGCGAGCATGTCTGGTTTGCGTCAGGCGACAGATTGAATGCCTTCGATCCAGCGAGCGGCAAAGTGGTGCGCTCGATCGATGTCGCGGCACACGCTGGGACGGCCTTCGACGGCCAGCACCTCTATCAGATCGCCGAGGATCGCATCCAGAAGATCGATCCGAAGACTGGCCAGGTGCTGGCGACGATCCCGGCGCCCGGCAATGGCGGTGACTCCGGGCTCGCCTGGGCCGAAGGAACGCTCTGGGTCGGGCAGCATCGGGGCCGAAAGATTCATCAGGTCGATCCCGAGACAGGGGCAATCCTTCGCACCATCGTTTCCAATCGCGTCGTCACCGGGGTCAGCTGGGTCGACGGCGAACTGTGGCATGGCACCTGGGAGGGTGAGGAGAGTGATGTTAGGCGGATCGATCCTGAAACGGGAAAGGTCCTGGAGAAGCTCGATATGCCGCCGGGAACAGGCGTGTCAGGGCTCGAATCCGATGGCGGCGACCAGTTTTTTTGTGGCGGCGGCAACAGCGGCAAGGTCAGAGCCGTTCGCCGGCCCAAGCGAGGTTCCGCGACCAGGATTTGAGCTTTCCACCCTCTCGGCCGGCCCTCTTGGCCGGTTGGGTTAGCCTAGGCTCGCGATCAATTTTTCGAGCAGGCGTGCCAGCATGATCTGCTCTGGGCGTGCCAGGCCTGAAAGTATCTGGTGCTCGTTGGCAACGTGCGCGGCGATTGCCTCGTCGATCAACGCCAGACCTTTTTCGGTCAGCTGCACGACAATCCCGCGCCGATCGTTCGGATGCGGCCCGCGCAGAATCAAGCCGGATTTCTCGAGCCGATCGAGGCGGTTGGTCATCGCGCCCGACGTCACCATCGTCGCCTCGTACAGAGCCGTCGGCGTCAGCGCGTATGGAGACCCGGAACGACGCAGCGTCGCCAGCACATCGAACTCTCCGGATTGCAGTCCGTAACGTGCAAACAGCGGCGCCAGCCGCTCTCGCGCGATCAGCGAGGCGGCCTCGTTCAACCGTCCGAGCACGGCCATCGGCGAGACATCGAGATCCGGCCGTTCCTTTTTCCATTGCTCGATCGCTTTTGCTGCGCGATCCATGTCTCTCACCGTTATGTATCTCAACGTGAAGAATCTTTCTATTATCTTACCTCAGCTTGTGGTATTGGCCAAGGGCCGCGAACAGGCGACGGGACGGTGCGATGAAATTTCTCTGGGACTCGGCGCTTGGCCTTCTAGTCGTCACCGGCGGACTGCTCGGCCTGACGCTGCCGTTCGGCAAAATCGCGACGGCGGCCGGCGTCCCCGCCATGATCTGGGCCTTCGTCATCTCGCTCGGTGCCGGCGGCGTGCTTTTGTGCGCATTGCTGCTCAACGGGCAGCGCATCCGGCTTACGCCGCACAGGCTGCGCTATTTCTTGGTCACTGCGGCCGTCTCCTACGCTATCCCCAATCTGCTGATGTTTTCGGCCATTCCGCATCTGGGCGCCGGCTACAGCGGCATCATGTTCACGCTGTCGCCGGTCGTCACGCTGGTGTTCTCGATGCTGCTCGGGGTCAGGCGCCCCACCACGCTGGGCGTCGTCGGCATTGCCGTCGGTTTCGTCGGGGCGGTCATGGTGGCGGTAACGCGCGGCGAAGCGGGCCAGCCAGCCGAATTTTTCTGGGTTGCGATGGGCCTGCTCATCCCCGTCAGCCTTGCCGCCGGCAACATCTACCGCACCATCGACTGGCCCGAAGGCACCGGCCCGATCGAGCTTGCCGTCGGCAGCCATCTGGCAGCGGCCGCGATGCTGCTTGCCGGCATTCTGGTTCTGCTGGGCGGCAACGCATTCGGCTCGCTCGGCAGCGTGCCGCTGGTCGCTGCAGCACAGGCGGCATCGGCCTCGGCGATGTTCGCCTTCTTCTTCCGGCTGCAAGCGGTCGGCGGCCCGGTCTATCTCAGCCAGATCGGCTATGTGGCGGCTGCGGTCGGGCTGTTTGCCGGGACGCTCTTCCTCGACGAGCGCTATCAATTGCTGACCTGGGCTGGTGCCGTCATCATCACCGCCGGCGTGTTCATCACCACCAAGGCGCAAAGCCAGAAGGCGTAAGTTTCAGACGGATGCCTTCTCCGCCAGCACCATGTAGTTGACGTCCATGTCCTTCGACCGCTGCCAGCGGTCGGCGAGCGGGTTATAGGTGACGCCGGTGCGGTCGATGACGGTCAGGCTGGCGCCGGCAAGCGCCTTTTCGAGCTCCTCGGGGCGCACCAGCTTGCCGAACTGGTGGGTGCCGCGGGGCAGCCAGCGCAGTACATATTCGGCGCCGATGATAGCCAGGCCAAGAGCCTTCAGCGTGCGGTTGATGGTGGCGACGAACATGATGCCGCCAGGCTTGACCATCTCGCCGCATTTGGCCACGAACAGGTCGATGTCGGCGACATGCTCGACCACTTCCATGTTGAGGATGACATCGAATTTTTCGCCGGCGTCGGCCAGGTCTTCCGCGGTCGTGGCGCGGTAATCAACGCTCACGCCGACTTCCGCCGCATGCAGTTTTGCTACCTCGATATTGGTGGCGGAGGCATCGGCGCCGACCACTTCGGCGCCAAGCCGCGCCATCGGCTCGCACAAAAGCCCGCCGCCGCAGCCGATGTCGAGGAAGCGCAGGCCTTCGAACGGCCGTGCCGCACGCGGATCGCGGCCAAAGCGGGCCGCCACCTGGTCACGGACATAGGCAAGCCGGATCGGGTTGAACTTATGCAACGGGCGGAACTTGCCGTTGGGGTTCCACCATTCGGCGGCAAGGGCGGAAAAGCGTTCCACCTCTCCGGCATCGATCGTCGATCGTCGGGGCTCTGGCATGGCGTGGTCTCCTCGGACGCTAGGAAGTCGGGCGCGAGGCTGCGAATGTCAAGGCGCGAAATTCACGGCCTGACTGCGCGTAGCCTGTGATGCCCGCCAGCGTTGCGTTTTCGCCAGCTGCATTTATGTCAGCACATGTCAGTTGACGGTGTGCCGGAAGGAAACACCCATGCTCTGGCGGACGAAGCAGAGACATCGTGTTCGAAGGAGTGGACAATGATGCAAACGGTAGCTTCCATTCTTTGGTGCCGGCTCGATCTCGAAGGCCACGACGCTTGCCTGCTGTCGGAATCGGGCTCGGGGCGGAACCTCAGGGGACATGCGCTTTTCGTCCAGGACGGCAAACCGTGCAGCATCGCCTACGAGGTGGACTGCGATGCCGGCTGGCATACACGATCGGCGCGCGCCGACGGCTTTCTCGGCACGCAAGAGCTGCATTGCCAGATCGAACTGCTTGCCGGCGGCCAATGGACGCTGAACGGCAAACGCCAAGTGGAAGTCGACGGTCTCATCGATGTCGATCTCGGCTTCACGCCCGCTACGAACCTTTTGGCGCTCCGCCGTTTTGCCCTCGATGTCGGCACGGCGACGCCCGCCCCGACAGCCTATCTGACATTTCCCGAACTCAGGCTCGTTCGCCTGGAACAGACCTATCAGCGCGTCGATGCGGCACACTACGCCTATGCCGCCCCGCTGTTCGGCTACAATGAGATGCTGGAGGTCTCGCCGGTTGGCTTCGTCGTCGACTATCCGCGCCTGTGGAGAGGCACAGCACAGCTGGGCTGAAGCGAGCAGCATTTGCCAAGAAGTAGCGCAGGCGCGATGCTGCGCTCGTGTGTCGCCCAGGCGGCGGCGGCAGCACGCCTTGCGAAACCGCGATCATTTGGCTAAGGAGGCCGCGCATTGAGCGTCCGGCCCCGGTCGGACGCATTTTCCGCTTTTCGGCCTTCGGTCCGGCATTCATTCAAAGGCATTTCGCTTCCATGGCGCGCATCGTGATGAAATTCGGCGGAACGTCCGTCGCCGACATCGCCCGCATCCGCAATGTGGCGCGTCATGTCAAACGCGAGGTCGACGCCGGCCATGAGGTCGCCGTCGTGGTCTCGGCAATGGCCGGCAAGACCAACGAACTCGTGCAATGGACGCGCGAGGCCTCGCCCATGCACGATGCGCGCGAATATGACGCCGTCGTCGCCGCCGGCGAGCAGGTCACCGCCGGCTTGCTGGCGATCGCGCTGCAGAATATCGGCGTGCATGCCCGTTCCTGGCAGGGCTGGCAGATCCCGATCAAGACCGACAACGCGCATGGCGCGGCGCGCATTCTCGACATCGACGGCGCGTTCTTGATCAAGCGCTTCGGCGAAGGCCAGGTGGCGGTGGTTGCCGGGTTCCAGGGCATCGGGCCGGACAATCGGATCGCGACGCTCGGTCGTGGCGGCTCCGATACCAGCGCAGTCGCCATCGCGGCGGCGGTCAAGGCCGATCGTTGCGACATCTACACCGACGTCGACGGGGTCTATACGACCGATCCGCGCATCGAGCCGAAGGCGCGGCGGCTGGCCAAGATTTCGTTTGAGGAAATGCTCGAAATGGCCTCGCTCGGCGCCAAGGTCCTGCAGGTGCGCTCGGTCGAGCTTGCCATGGTGCACAGGGTGCGTACTTTCGTGCGGTCGTCCTTCGACGATCCCGACGCACCAGGAATGGGGGATTTGCTTAATCCGCCGGGAACGCTTATTTGCGACGAGGAAGAGATCGTGGAACAGCAGGTCGTCACCGGAATTGCCTACGCCAAGGACGAGGCGCAGATTTCGTTGCGCCGCGTCGGCGATCGGCCGGGCGTCGCCGCCGGCATTTTCGGGCCGCTGGCCGAGGCCAACATCAATGTCGACATGATCGTCCAGAACATCTCCGAGGACGGCAAGTTCACCGACATGACCTTCACCGTGCCATCCGGCGACGTCGACAAGGCGCTTGCCGTGCTGGAGCGGCTGAAGGCGACGATCGGCTATGACGTGGTGCAATCGGAAGCCGGCATGTCGAAGGTTTCGGTCATCGGCATCGGCATGCGCAGCCATGCCGGCGTCGCCGCCACCGCCTTCAAGGCGCTGGCCGACAGGTCGATCAACATCCGTGCCATCACAACGTCCGAAATCAAGATTTCGATCCTGATCGACGGTCCCTATACGGAACTTGCAGTTCGCACTTTGCATTCCGTCTACGGTCTGGATAAGCAGTAGCAGACTGCATCGGCCCCGAAATCGGAGTCGATTTTCGGAAAGCACGATGCAGCAGATCGAAAGTCTTAGAGCGTCCTTTGTGCGTCCAATTGGACGCACAGCGCTCTAATTGAGTTGTTGCGTGAGCGCCGGCCGCAGGAGAAACTGCGCCGGCTGACATGCCATTGGAGAAGAAGCCGCGATGCGTGATACGGCCAGTGGCCCGCGCGTTTTGCTGAAACGGCTCCGCGAGCTCATGCAAGAGCCGCTGGAGCCGCAGGAGCGGCTTGACCGCATCGTGCGCGACATCGCCTCCAACATGGTTGCCGAGGTGTGCTCGCTCTATGTGCTGCGCTCTGATTCGGTGCTCGAGCTGTACGCCACTGAAGGCCTGAACCCGACCGCCGTCCACCTGGCGCAGCTCAGGCTGGGGCAAGGCCTGGTCGGCACGATCGCGGCCTCGGCGCGGCCGCTCAACCTCTCCAATGCACAGGAACATCCTGCCTTCGCCTACCTGCCGGAGACCGGGGAAGAAATCTACAATTCCTTCCTCGGCGTGCCGGTGCTGAGGGCAGGGCGGACGCTCGGCGTTCTGGTCGTGCAGAACAAGACCATGCGCCATTATCGCGACGACGAGGTCGAGGCCCTGGAAACGACGGCAATGGTGATCGCCGAGATGATCGCCACGGGCGATCTGGCGCGGCTGACCCGGCCCGGCCTCGAGCTCGATCTGCGCCGTCCGGTGAGCTTTACCGGCCTGTCCTTCAACGAAGGCGTTGGCCTTGGCCATGTGGTGCTGCACGAGCCGCGCATCGTCGTCACCAACCTGTTCAACGAGGACAGCGAGGAGGAGGTCAGGCGGCTCGACACGTCCCTCGGCTCGCTCAGGCTCTCCATCGACGACATGCTGGAGCGCCGCGATGTCGCCTTCGAGGGCGAGCATCGCCAGGTGCTCGAAGCCTATCGCATGTTCGCCAACGACCGCGGCTGGGTGCGCCGGCTGGAGGAGGCGATCCGCAACGGCCTGACGGCCGAAGCGGCGGTCGAAAAGGTGCAGAGCGACATGCGTGCCCGCATGCTGCACATGACCGATCCGTATCTGCGCGAGCGGATGAGCGATTTCGACGATCTTGCCAACCGGCTGTTGCGGCAGCTGATGGGGCGCGGTCCGGAGGACGTCGCGGCCTCGCTGCCCAAGGACGCCATCATCGTCGCCCGCTCGATGGGGGCTGCCGAGCTGCTCGACTATCCCAGAGACAAGCTGCGCGGACTGGTGCTGGAAGACGGCGCGGCGACCAGCCACGTCGTCATCGTGGCGCGGGCCATGGGCATACCCGTCGCCGGCCAGATGAAGGGCGCCGTTTCCATGGCGGAAAACGGCGATGCCATCATCGTCGATGGCGTGGAAGGCGCGATCCATCTGCGCCCGCAGCCCGACCTCGAAGCCGCCTATGCCGAAAAGGTTCGTTTCCGGGCGCGGCGTCAGGAGGTCTACCGCGAGCTGCGCAAGAAGCCGTCGGTGACCAAGGACGGCGTCCAGGTCGATCTTCTGATGAATGCCGGGCTGGCGGTCGATCTGCCGCAACTGGCCGAAGCGGGTGCGGCCGGCATAGGCCTGTTCCGCACCGAGCTGCAATTCATGGTCGCTTCGACCTTTCCGCGCGCCGAAGCCCAGGAACGCTTGTACCGTGACGTGCTCGAGGCGGCGCGCGACAAGCCGGTGACGTTCCGCACCATCGATATCGGCGGCGACAAGGTGCTGCCCTATTTCAAGGGCTCGATCCAGGAAGAGAACCCCGCGCTCGGCTGGCGGGCCATCCGCCTGACGCTCGACCGGCCTGGCCTGCTGCGCACCCAGATCCGCGCGCTGCTCAAGGCGTGCGGCGGGCGCGAACTGAAGCTGATGCTGCCAATGGTGACGGAACTCGGCGAGATCGCGCAGGCGCGCGAGATCATCGATCGCGAGGTGCGGCATTTGTCGCGCTTTGCCCATCACCTGCCGACCAGCCTCAAGGTCGGGGCGATGCTGGAGGTGCCGTCTCTGCTGTTCCAGCTCGACGAGCTGATGAAGGCGGTCGATTTCGTCTCGGTCGGCTCGAACGACCTGTTCCAGTTCGTCATGGCGGTGGATCGCGGCAACACCCAACTGTCCGACCGCTTCGACACGCTGTCGACGCCGTTCCTGCGCGTCCTGAAGCAGATTGCCGACGCCGGGGCTCGCAACCATACGCCGGTGACCTTGTGCGGCGAACTCGCCGGCAAGCCGATCTCGGCGATGGCGCTGATCGGCCTTGGCTACCGCTCGATCTCAATGTCGCCGGCATCGATCGGCCCGGTCAAGGCGATGCTGACGGAACTGCCGCTCAGCGAGCTGGAAGCGTTCTTCGACGACAATCTGATGGCGCCGGCGCAAGGCTTGCCGATGCGGGCCCTGCTGCAGGCCTTTGCCGACGACCGATCTATACCGCTATAGCATTTGGCCATGATCAACCTGCCCCGCGACCGTATGGATCAAGTCGTCAAGCGTCTCGACATGCTCGAGGCGCAGATGTCGGCCGGGCCGGCGGCGGACGCCTATGTCCGGATGGCCTCCGAATATGCCGACATCCAGGAGATGGCGGCAAGGATCAGGTCGCTGCGCGCCGCCGAGCGCGAACAGGCCGATCTGGAGGCGATGCTCGCCGACAAGGGCACCGACGCCGAGATGCGGGCCTTGGCCGAGGCCGATCTGCCGGAGGTCAAGGATCGAATCGAGGCGCTGCAGAAGGACATCCAGATCCTGCTGTTGCCCAAGGATGCCGCAGACGACAAGAACGCCATCCTCGAAATCCGCGCTGGCACCGGCGGCGACGAGGCGGCGCTTTTCGCCGGCGACCTGTTTCGCATGTACGAACGCTATGCCGCGGCGCATGGCTGGCGTTTCGAGACGGCGTCGGCCAGCGAGGGCGAGGTCGGCGGCTATAAGGAAATCATCGCCACCGTCTCGGGCAAGGGCGTCTTTGCCCATCTGAAATTCGAATCCGGCGTGCACCGCGTTCAGCGCGTGCCGACGACTGAGGCGGGCGGGCGCATCCATACCTCGGCGGCGACGGTCGCGGTGCTGCCGGAAGCCGAAGAGGTCGATATCGACATCAGGGCCGAAGACATTCGCATCGACACGATGCGCGCCTCGGGTTCCGGCGGCCAGCACGTCAACACCACCGATTCGGCCGTGCGCATCACCCATCTGCCGACCGGCATAATGGTGGTGCAGGCGGAAAAGTCGCAACACCAGAACCGGGCGAAGGCCATGCAGATCCTGCGCGCCAGGCTCTACGACCTCGAGCGCGGCAAGGCGGACGAGGAGCGCTCCGAATCGCGCAAGTCGCAGGTCGGCTCGGGCGACCGCTCGGAACGCATCCGCACCTATAATTTTCCGCAAGGGCGCGTCACCGACCATCGCATCAACCTGACGCTCTATAAGCTCGACCGGGTGTTGATGGGCGAGCTCGACGAGATCATCGACGCGCTGATCGCCGATCACCAGTCGAAGCTGCTCGCCGATATCGGTATCGATGGCTGACAGCCTGCCCGGCACGCTGGCCTCACTGTTGCGGGAGGCGCGAAACCGTCTTGCCGCATCCGGGGTTGCGGATCCGGCGCTCGATGCCAGGCTGATCGTCGAGCATTTTTCCGGCACGACCCGCACGCAAGCCATCGCCGATCCCGAGCGAACGGTCGATGCGGGCGTGACGGCAGCGATCGATGCCGCCTTGCGACGGCGCATCGCCGGCGAGCCGGTGCACCGCATCCTCGGCTACCGCGAATTCTACGGCTTGCGCCTGTCGCTTTCGCCGGAAACGCTGGAGCCGCGGCCGGATACCGAAACGCTGGTCGAGGCGGTGCTGCCCTTCGTCAAGGCAATGGCGGCACGCGAAGGCGGCTGCCGCATCCTCGATCTCGGGACCGGTACCGGTGCCATCGCGCTGGCGCTGCTCAGCGCCGTTCCAGCCGCGACCGCCACCGGCGTCGACATTTCGCAAGAGGCGCTGGCCACCGCCACGCGCAATGCCAGGGAAGTGGGGCTCGCCGGCCGGTTCACGGCGCTCAAATCCGACTGGTTTGAAAAAGTTTCTGGCCGGTACCATGTAATTGCCGCAAACCCTCCCTATATACCCTCAGACGACATTGGAAATCTGCAGGACGAGGTCCGCGGTTTCGATCCACGCCAGGCCCTCGATGGCGGTGTGGACGGTCTGAGCCCCTACAGGAAGATCGCCGCAGGAGCGGCAGCGTATTTGGAACTCCAAGGCAGGATTGCGGTCGAGATCGGCCATACGCAGCACCAACAGGTTACGGAGATATTCTCCGCAGCTGGGTACTGTTCGGTCGGGGTGTTTCGTGATCTCGGCGGAAACGACAGGGTTCTTGTGTTCGAACGGTGAAACCCGTGATGCAGTGCGAAAAAAGCGCTTGGCAATACCGGGGAATGCGGCTAGGGTCGCCTTAACCGGATGAGACGAAGCAGGCAGTGCTCTTAGCGATTCGGTTTTCCTTGGAAATAGCTGCCTTCTTGCGCAAACGACGCCCAAGCTTCGTGCGGGAATCGTCCGGCAAGTGAAGTAACCGGAACAGGATGGCACGTGGCGCCAACGCAATCGATGCGGGCGAACGCCGGTGAAGGAACGAAACGGCTGGCCGCATGAGCGCCTCCGTTCGTGAAGAGTTTTTCGAAAATTTCAAAGTGAAGAGAGTCTAATGAGGCCACAACAGCAAAACAGGCGCATGCGCGGTCGCAACAATAACGGCGGCGGCGGCGGCAACAACAATAACAACAACCGTAAGGGGCCGAATCCCCTGACGCGCAACTACGAGAGCAACGGCCCGGACGTGAAGATCCGCGGATCGGCTCAGCAGATTGCCGAGAAGTACGCGACCCTTGCCCGTGACGCGCAAAGCTCCGGGGACCGGGTGATGGCAGAAAACTATCTCCAGCATGCAGAGCACTATAACCGCATCATCGCAGCCGCTCAGGCGCAGATGCCGATCCAGAACGCCCAGCAGAATCGCGACGATTTCGACGATGACGGCGACGAGGATCGCGACGAGTTTGACAATGCCGGCAACAACAATGCCAACGAGGCATCGGGTTCGACGGTCAATCAAGGTGCCGGCCCGCAGCCGGTCATCGATGGCACGCCGGCCGAGCTGGCTCTGAACCAGGAAAACAGCCGCGACAACCGAGGCCGCGATAACCGTGACAATAACGGCCGCGACAACAATGGCGGACGCCAGCGCGACCGTCGCCCCAATGGCGGTTACGGCCAGCGCGGCGAGTATGGCTCGCGCGGCGAGCAGCAGGGTGGACAGCGCGTCGAACAGCCACGGCGCGACGAGGCGCCGGCGCAGGCGGAGCCCGTGCCTGCCGCTGAGCCGGTCTTTGTAAGCGAGCCCGCACCGCAATTCGAAAACTTTTCGCCGGCGGGTCTCGCCGCCCAGGCCGAGCTCAACGAAGCCGCTGCCGAAAACAGCCCCGCACGCCGCCCCAGGCGTCCGCGTCGCCCACGCGTCGATGTCGAGCAGGCAAATGGCGGCAACGACAACGCCGGCCCTGACAGTGCCGAGACTGGCAATGCCGATGCGGCGCCGGCTGAAGGCGCTGGCGGTCAACCTATTATTGCCGACGTCGAGAATTGATCGAAGAAACGTTCAGGCGATCTTAGCGCATCCTTTACCCTAGACGGCGGAGAGAAATCTCCGCCGTTTTTGTTTGCGCGCTCGGGATATTATGCGTTCGCCAGTGTCGAGGCGTCTTGAGGGTCCGTGGTTTGCGTCCCATATCTTGCGTGTACAGGATCCGGCTCGAACGGGCGGGTCCGTCACCGCAATCTGATCCGGTGCCGCGAAGCGGGCCGGTGACGGAAGGAGACAGGCATGAATCTTGAAAAATATTCCGAGCGCGTGCGCGGTTTTATCCAGTCCGCGCAAACCATGGCGCTTTCCCGCAATCACCAGCAATTCACCCCCGAGCATATCCTCAAGGTCCTTGTCGATGACGACGAGGGCCTGGCTGCGTCGCTGATCGAGCGCGCCGGCGGCAATGGCCGTGACGTCAAGCTCGGCGTCGAAACGGCACTGGAGGCAATGCCCAAGGTCGAGGGCGGCAATGGCCAGCTCTATCTCGCGCAGCCGCTGGCCAAGGTGTTCTCGACCGCCGAGGAGCTGGCCACGAAGGCCGGTGACAGCTTCGTCACCGTCGAACGGCTTTTGCAGGCGCTCGCCATGGAAAAATCGGCCAAGACTGCCGGCATCCTGGCCAAGGCCGGTGTCACGCCGCAGGCGCTGAATCAGGTCATCAACGACGTACGCAAGGGTCGTACCGCCGATTCTGCGAGCGCCGAGCAGGGCTATGACGCGCTGAAGAAATACGCGCGCGACCTGACGGCGGACGCCCGCGCGGGCAAGCTCGATCCGGTCATCGGCCGTGACGACGAGATCCGCCGCACCATCCAGGTGCTGTCGCGCCGCACCAAGAACAACCCGGTGCTGATCGGCGAACCCGGTGTCGGCAAGACGGCGATCGCCGAAGGGCTGGCGCTGCGCATCGTCAATGGCGACGTGCCGGAATCGCTCAAGGACAAGCAGCTGATGGCGCTCGACATGGGGTCGCTGATTGCCGGCGCCAAATATCGCGGCGAGTTCGAGGAGCGGCTGAAGGCGGTGCTTTCCGAAGTCACGTCTGCCGCCGGCGGCATCATCCTGTTCATCGACGAGATGCACACGCTGGTCGGCGCCGGCAAGGCGGATGGCGCCATGGATGCGTCGAACCTGCTGAAGCCGGCCCTGGCACGCGGCGAACTGCACTGCGTCGGCGCCACCACGCTCGACGAATACCGCAAGCATGTCGAGAAGGATGCGGCCCTTGCCCGCCGCTTCCAGCCGGTCTTCGTCAATGAGCCGACAGTCGAAGACACCGTCTCGATCCTGCGCGGCCTGAAGGAGAAATACGAGCAGCACCACAAGGTACGCATCTCGGATTCGGCGCTGGTCGCGGCCGCAACGCTGTCCAACCGCTACATCGCCGACCGCTTCTTGCCGGACAAGGCAATCGATCTCGTCGACGAGGCCGCGTCGCGGCTCAGGATGCAGGTCGATTCGAAGCCCGAGGCGCTGGACGAGATCGACCGTCGCATCATGCAGCTCAAGATCGAGCGCGAGGCGCTGAAGGTCGAGAAGGACGATGCGTCGAAGGACCGGCTCGCCCGGCTCGAGAAGGAGCTCTCGAACCTGGAGGAGGAATCGACGGAGCTGACCTCGAAATGGCAGGCCGAGAAGCAGAAGCTCGGGCTTGCCGCCGACCTCAAGAAGCAGCTCGACGAAGCGCGCAACGAACTTGCCATCGCTCAGCGCAAGGGTGAATTCCAGCGCGCCGGCGAACTTGCCTATGGCAAGATTCCGGAACTCGAAAAGCAGTTGAAGCAGGCCGAAGCCAGGGATGGCAAGGCCGGCATGGTCGAAGAAGTGGTCGGCCCCGATCACGTCGCCCATATCGTCTCGCGCTGGACGGGCATCCCGGTCGACAAGATGCTGGAAGGCGAGCGCGACAAGCTGTTGCGCATGGAAGACGAGGTCGGCAAGCGCGTGGTCGGCCAGGGCGAGGCGGTGCAGGCGGTGTCGAAAGCGGTACGCCGTGCGCGCGCCGGCCTGCAGGACCCGAACCGGCCGCTCGGCTCGTTCATGTTCCTCGGGCCGACGGGCGTCGGCAAGACCGAACTGACGAAGGCGCTGGCCAGCTTCCTGTTCGACGACGAGAGCGCCATGGTGCGCATCGACATGTCGGAGTTCATGGAGAAGCACTCGGTCGCCCGGCTGATCGGCGCGCCTCCCGGCTATGTCGGCTATGAGGAGGGCGGCGCGCTGACCGAAGCGATACGGCGCCGGCCCTATCAGGTCGTGCTGTTCGACGAGATCGAGAAGGCACATCCGGACGTGTTCAACGTGCTGCTGCAGGTGCTGGACGACGGCCGGCTGACCGACGGGCAGGGCCGCACGGTCGACTTCCGCAACACGCTGATCATCATGACGTCCAATCTCGGCGGCGAATATCTGGTCAATCTCGGCGAGGACCAGGATGTCGACGTCGTGCGCGACGAGGTGATGAATGTCGTCAGGGCTTCGTTCCGGCCGGAATTCCTCAACCGCATCGACGAGGTGATCCTGTTCCACCGGCTGCGCCGGCAGGATATGGATCGTATCGTCGAGATCCAGCTCAAGCGCCTGGAAAACCTGCTTGTCGACCGCAAGATCGCGCTTTCGCTCGATCAGGAGGCGATCGATTGGCTGGCGGCCAAGGGCTATGACCCTGCCTATGGCGCGCGGCCGCTGAAGCGGGTGATGCAGAAGGAATTGCAGGACCCGCTGGCGGAAAAGATCCTGCTCGGCGAGATCCTCGACGGCTCGACCGTCAAGGTCACCGCTGGGTCCGACCGCTTGAACTTCCGCTCGAAGCCGGCAGTCGTGGCAACCGAAGCGGCTGCCTGACTTTAAGCCGAGAGCCTGTTCCATCCCGATGGAATCGGGATGGGGCTCCTATCTTCTTTTTTGACCATGATCTTTTCCGAAAACCGGCATCCACTTTTTGCTACGCTTCGGTTCGGGATCATGGTCTAACATCACTGGCGGGGCGCAGATGACGCTGGACGACTATAACGGCTTCTGCGCCTCGCTGCCTTCGACGAGCCATGTCGTGCAGTGGGGCGGCGCCCATGTCTGGAAAGTCGGCGGCAAGGTCTTTGCGATCGGCGGCTGGAGTGAAGGCAAAGAGCCGTTCGTCACCTTCAAATGCTCCGACATCGCCTATGACGTGTTGAGGGAGCAGCCGGGCCTTCGGCCGGCGCCGTATCTTGCCTCACGCGGCATGAAATGGATCCAGCGCCAGACCAGCGAAAGCATGGATGATGGCGCGCTGAAGGATTATCTGCGCGAAAGCCACCGTCTTGTCGTGCTTAAGCTGACGAAACAGGCGCGCAAGGAATTGGGGTTCGCTGCCGGTTGATCGGTCAGAAATCCGCCATCTTCATGCCCGGTTCATATTGGAACATTATCGTTGGCAACTGATTTGCTGGCGAAGAGGGGTTCGCCTACGCGTCGGCCCGAAAATCGAATGCGATTTTCGGAAAGCACGATGCGGAGATTTAAAGCGTTAGAACGTCCTTTGCGCGTCCAAAAAGACGCGCGGCGCTCTAAAGAGACAATGCCGGCGGCGGCAATTACGGACCGGAGAATTTTGGCCATCATGTTGCGCACCATCTTCACCCTTTCAGCGCTTGCTGCCGGGCTGCTGGCGTCGAATGCGATGGCCTCGCCAATGGCAGATACCGCGCCACGGGTGGTTCGTGCTGCCGATGACGGCGGCATTCTTGTCGCCCAGAACAGCAATCTCGACATCTATTACGACGCCAGGGGAAACCGCGTCATCGTCGATGCGGAGACCGGCAAGGTCATCGCCATCCAGCCGCCGCAGACCAGACTCGACCGCCGCGCCTTGCGCCGCGAGCGCTTGCGCAACCTCGGACCGGTCGAGGACGACCCCTATTATCTCGACGACCCTGAGGACACGGCGCGGTTCCGCCGCAGGCAGTTGGAAGACGAGGGCAGGGTCATCATACCGCCGGCTGACGAGTACGACCCCTATGGCGACAATTCGGTGGAAGCCTTCCCCGAAGCGCCGCGGGATGACGGCAGCTATGGCAACAATTCTCCGGAGGCACTGCAGCCGGTAAAACCGCACACCATCGAGCGCCAGCCGCTCAACGAGGCCTCGATCGAGCCGGTCGAGCCGACGGTGCCGAACGATCAGGCGGCCTTGCCGCCAAACACCGGCGGCAAGACGGCAGTCGACCCGTCGCTTTCGCTCGGCGCCCGCCAGGATGTGGCGGAGCTGCAGGTGCTGCTCGACCGTGCCGGTTCTTCGCCCGGCGTCATCGACGGACGCTTCGGCTCGAATGTCGACAAGGCACTCGCCGCCTACAATGAAATCACCGGCAGCAATCTGAAATCCACCGACGCGGTCGGAATCCAGGCCGCCCTGGCGCAATCCGGTGGCGATGCATTCGCCTCCTACACGATCACGCCCGAGGATGCGGCCGGCCCCTATGTCGCTGCGATACCGGAGGACTACAGCCAAAAGGCCCAGCTCGACCGCATGGGCTACGTCTCCGTCACGGAGGCGATCGCCGAGCGCTTCCATATGGATGAAAACTATCTGAAGAAGCTTAACCCGGACGCCAATTTCAACCGCCCTGGCACCATCATCAAGGTCGCCAATTTCGGCAGGCTGGTGGCGACGCCGGTGGCGCGCATCATTGCCGACAAGGCCAATAAGCAGGTCCGCGCCTACGATGCAGCGGGCAAGCTGGTCGCCGCCTATCCGGCGACAATTGGCTCGTCGGACACGCCGTCGCCGTCCGGCACGCATGCGGTATCACGTGTCGCGTTTGACCCGAACTACACGTATAACCCGAACATCAATTTCAAGCAGGGCGAAAACGACAGGATCCTGACCATCCCGCCGGGGCCGAACGGCCCGGTCGGCTCGGTCTGGATTGCGCTGGACAAGCCGACCTACGGCATTCACGGCACGCCGGATCCGTCGAAGATCGGCAAGACCGAAAGCCATGGCTGCGTGCGGCTGACCAATTGGGACGCGCGCGAGCTGGCCAAGATCGTGTCGCCTGGCGTCACGGTGGAGTTCGTCGACTGAGCTGAACGTCTTCGCTCCATTCAGCCGATGATCTTTCGCAGCAGTGGCGCGCGCAGCGCCGCCGCATAGATCAGCTGCACCACCAGGATGAAGCCGACGCTGAGCAACGGGCTGACCAGACAGAGTGCGGCCCCGACAGCCCACAGGATCTGCGCTTTGACGATGCGCAGATAGACCGTTCGGGTGGTCTCCGCGTCGACGCCTTCCGCCAGGAAGCCGTTTTTGTCCGCATAGCGCCAACTGGCGAGCAGCGTTAATCCCAGCATCAAAAGATTGAGCCAGTAGACGAGCACCGCGGTTCTGAATTCGAGGAAGTCGGCGAGAAGGTCGGTCGAGAACGGCAGCAAGGCGATGAAGCCGAGGAAACAGAGGTTCAGCGTGGCAAGCCGCCGGTCGGACTTCGCGATCAGCCCGTGCTGCGCCTGCTGGCCGAACCAGAAGATGGTCAGCGTCAGGAAGCTGAGCGCATAGGTCAGGAAGCGCGGCGCCAGTGCTGCGACCGCTGCAATCAGTTCGCCTTCGGAATGCACTGTTTCATGCGCCGGCACCCTGATCTCGAGAACGATCAGGGTGAGCGCAATGGCGAACACGCCATCGGTGATGCCGACGACGCGCCCGCGTCCTTCCGCCGAGGGTTCGAGCGGTCGTTTCATGCGGTATTTCCCCCTTGTTGCAGCGTTGCGGGAAATCTAGCACGGCATCTGCCGTTTGCATCCGGGTTGGCGTAATCCTGCCTGTATGGTCAGGTTCGGCCTGGTTTCAATGAGAACAGCCTGCTGGCCGGTTGTCGGCGGCGTGCCGGCGGTCTAGGTAAGGCGGCATGCACACGCCAACCAAAGTCGGTATCGGCGCCGTTCCCCTGACCGGCTCACTTCCGGCCGATACGTTCTGCCCGCAGGCGCAGCGGCGGTTCGTGCTGATCGCCGCGATCCTGGCTTCCGCGCTGGGCTTTATCGACGGATCGGTCCTGGCCATTGCGACGCCGGCGATCCGCGTCGATCTCGGCGCCAGCCTCGCCGAGGCGCAATGGATTTCCAATGCCTATGCATTGACGCTTTCAGCCCTCATTCTCGTCGGCGGCGCCGCTGGCGATCGCTTCGGCCTGCGCCATTCCTTCGTCGCCGGCATCGTCCTGTTCGTCGCCGCCTCGCTTGCCTGCGCGTTGGCGCCTAACCCGGCGGTGCTTATTGCGTTTCGGGCTATCCAGGGTGTTGGAGCGGCCGTCATGGTGCCGGGCAGCCTGGCCATTATCGCCAAAGCCTATCCGAAAAAGGAACGCGGCCGGGCGATCGGCATCTGGGCGGCGGCATCGGCGCTGACGACAGCGCTCGGCCCGGTGCTGGGCGGCTTCGTGCTGTCGGCCTTCGGCGACGGCATCTGGCGAGCGATCTTCGCCATCAACCTGCCGCTCGGTCTTGTCTCGATCTATCTTCTGCTGGCCAAGGTCCCTGCCGACGCGCCAGCGGAAAAGCGCAGCCTCGATCTCGGCGGCGCAGCACTCGCCATATTGGCGTTCGGAGCGCTCGCTTACGGCCTGACCTCGATGAGCGGCGACGGGGAGGGGCTGATGTCCGGCCCGAGTATTGCCGCCGGCGCAGTTTTGCTCGTCGTGTTCATCGTCTTCGAACGCCGGCGGCGCGAGCCGATGATCGACCTGTCGCTGTTTCGGATCGGCGCTTTCGCCGGTGCCAATGTGGCGACCTTCTTCCTATATTTCGCGCTGTCGGCCAATCTATTCTATCTGCCGATGCTGATGATCGCCGGATGGGGGCTGAGCACGGCCGAGGTCGGCTTCATCTTCCTGCCGCTGTCGGCATTGATCGCGCTGCTGTCCGGTCCGGTCGGCCAGTGGTCCGACCGCATCGGGCCTCGCTTTCCGATCGCCAGCGGCAGTCTGGTGGTGGCTCTTGCCTTTGCCGGGCTTGCCTTGCTGGCCTATTGGGGCATCCACAATTTCTGGTTGGGGGTATTCCCGCTGATGGCGCTGATGGGGCTCGGCATGGCGCTGGTGGTGTCGCCGCTGTCGACCGCCATCATGACGGCGGTCGAGGACAAGGATACGGGTGCGGCCTCGGGCATCAACAACGCCGTCTCGCGCATCGGCGGCTTGATCGCCGTGGCGGCGATGGGATCGCTGGCGGCCTGGGTCTATGCTGCCGTGCGCGGCACGGGTGCCGGCTCCGGCATTCCGGGTTTCGGCGAACCGGCGCCCGCCGGCCTGGCGCCCGGCCTCGATGCGGCAAGGCTTGCCGCCAGCGACGCGGCATTCGCGGCCGTTGCCGCGGTGACCGCGCTGCTTTGCCTGCTTTCGGCAATGACCGCCTGGACGACGGTTTCCGGTGAGCGGCTGCCTTGGTCGCGCGACACGGCGAATCAGCAGGGCTGAAGCGGAAAATCGGCTCAGCCTTCGATTTTGGCGCTCGCGACCTTCAGTTGATTGCTGTCTTCTTGCTTGAGCAGGTCGTCGATACGTTCGCGCTCGCGCTTGAAGGCGACGAGATCGTCGCCTTTCAGCGTCTTGCCGACCGGCAGGCGGACGCGCATCGAATCAACTTTGGTGCCGTTGACGATCAGTTCGTAATGAAGATGCGGACCGGTGGAGAGGCCGGTTGAGCCGAGATAACCGATAACCTGACCCTGGCGAACGCGGACACCCGGCTCGATGCCCTTGGCAAAGGCGCTCTGGTGATTGTAGGACGTCTCGTAGCCATTGGCGTGGCGCAGGATGATCTGCTTGCCATAGCCGCCGGCCCAGCCGGCCTTTTCGACGACGCCGTTGCCTGCGGCAATGATCGGCGATCCCACCGGAGCTGCCCAGTCGGTGCCGGTATGCATTTTCACATACCCCAAAATAGGGTGACGCCTGGCACCGAACCCGGACGTAAATCGGCCATTGGGCAAGGGATTGCGCAGCAGAAACTGCTCGGCACTGCTGCCGTTTTCGTCGAAATAGTCGGTGCTGCCGTCCTGCATCTGGAAACGGTAGAAATTTCGCGTCGCGCCGCCGAAAGTCGCGGAGACGTAAAGCAGTTCGGAATCGTCCGACGCCTGGTCGTCGCCATCGGGCTGCGAGAACAGCACCTCGATGCGGTCCGTGGGATTGAGGCGCGACTGGAAGTCGACACTGGATGCCAGCAACTTGATCAGCCGCTGCGTCATCGCCTTGGACATGCCGTAGGAATAGGCGGTGCGGTAGATGCCGTCATAGACGTTCGGCAGATTGCCGCGCACCACGGGCGCAGGCGAATCGTCGAACGCCGTCAGCAATTCGGGATTTGGCTCCGGCTCCTGCGCCGGCACGTACTGGTCGTGGTCGTCGAGCGCGATGGTGACGATGTGCTGGGTCCTGTCGTAAACGCTGGTGCGAACGATCTTGGCGGCGTCGCCATGGACCTCGAGCCCGACGCGCAGCACGGTTCCGGCCTTGAGGGCCGTGGCATTCAGCAATTTGGCGATCGCCTCGGCCATGCCGGTGGCATCCTCGCCGGTATAGCCTGAATCGGTGAAGGCCTCGGCAATGTCGAGATCCTTGGTGAAGGGAATGATTTCTTCGGCGAAGGCCGGCGCCTGGTCGTCGACGGCGGCGCGCGGCGACACCGAGACGTTTTCCGGGACAATCTTGACGTCATAGGAGCCGGCCATGCTCTCGGCGAAGCCGTCACCGAATCGCTGTGGGTCGACATAGTGCAGCGACGCGACCTGGACGGCGCCGTCGCTCAGATCGGTGCCGGCCTCGCGCACCACCTTTTCCACCTCGTCGGCAGAAAGGTCGCTCTTTTCGTCGAACGCCGCCGTCTCGATCGGGAAATCGACGGTCTTCAAGCTCATCTCGCTTTCGACCTTGGCGCCATAGATCTGGCTGGCGGTGGCGGCTGCCGGCTGCGCGGCATTGTCGTCGCCGTTGCCAAACACCTGCATCGGGTCGAAAGGCGGATAGGCACGGCTGGTCGTGTGACCGGCGGCAAGCGCCATCTTGATCTGCACGAAAGGCATGGTGTGGATGACGTCGCGGTCGCCAACCTTGGTCACCATCGACACTTCCATGCGCCGGCGGTCCTTGGCCTTGGCAATCTGGCGCAATGCCACCAACCTGGTCGTCTTGGCGACCTCGCCGGAATCGTCGCCGCTGGCAAGGCTGATAAGCTCGGCGATCTCGGGCGGGGTCGCCAGCTGCTGGCGGCCGTCAAGCGCTGCAAACAGCGCCACGCCCATCAGCACGCTCGAGGTCACGCCGGTAAGGAAGGTGCCCGACAGCCAGCGCGCCGAAATCTCGCGCCGGTCGGGAGGGCCGCTGCGGCCGTCCGCGATCAGCGGCGGCTCGTTGCCGAGGTCGGCTATGACATCTTCCGTGTCTGGCATCCAGAAAGGCTGCTTCTTCCCCGGGGCGGAACGGCTTGTCGTTCTTGTTGTGGCCATGACATTTGCCTGTCACGGCGGGTGAAGTCAACGAAGCGCCTGGCCCCGGCCGAAATCCCCAATCACACGTCTGTCTCTATGGGTTCTCTTTAGTCTCTTATAGGAGGCGCCGTTTGGTCTCTTATAGAAGGCTCTGCGCGGATGGCGCTTTCGCCTGCTTCGTTGGCCTTGGTGTCAAACCGCAATACGGCGGCAATAGGGCTCCACTGTGAAAGCCGGCTTCGTTGTCCCCATGCCGCAGCGGCAGTCGGCTACAGAAAAGCGGCGCCACAACTTTCGT